>JAPKZC010000053.1 GCA_026394025.1 Candidatus Solibacter sp. | reverse complement strand
CGTGAAGAGGCGCCAATCGATGCTGTAGTAAAGGGTTTCCTTGACCGGCAAACTGCTGCTCTGCGAAAAAGCGGGCGTCGCGCACACGAGGAGCGGCAGCAGCAGCTTGAAGACCATGAAAGGCCAGTTTCGCACTTGCAGCGCCAGTGGCGCAATGCGCGCGCTAAATTAGGAGTCAGCCGCCACCGTGCTGGGGACCGTTCTCATCATCCGGGTCAACGTGCTGGCGCCCGGGATGGTACGCTGCGTAGGAGACGGCCGCCTCAACAATGGGATGATCGATGTAGCGGAGGTGGTGCGAACCGCGCCGTTTCCGTTGGGCGGGGAATCGCGCCGGCGTCTAAGCGGTATATCGCGGACTGGAGGTTTCTGTTGGTGGTTTTAGGTATCGATATCGGCGGTAGTCAGATCCGGGCCGGAATGGTCGACCAGGAGGGCGCGATTCTGGCGTCGCGCACTATCCAGACTCCAGCGGATCTGGACACCTTCTTGCCGTCGTTGCAGGAAGCCATCGGCTGGTTGGTGGAGGGCACGGAGTTTCCATCCGGGGTGGGCGTGGGATGCAAAGGCTTGATCGACCCCGACTCGACGCGCATCGAAAGCCTGCGCGGCCCACTTCATTTCTTGCAGGGATTGCGCATCGCCGATATCGTCGGCCTGCCGCTGGAAGTGCCCGTGTTCGCCGATAACGACGCGCGCGTCGCACTCTCCGGCGAGATGGTGTGGGGCGCCGCCCGCGGGCGGGACAACGTCCTCATGCTGACCCTGGGCAACGGTGTGGGCGGCGCAGCCCTCGTCAACGGGCGCCTCTTGCGCGGTCACTCCGGCATGGCCGGCCATATGGGCCACCTCACCGTAGACCCGTATGGCGCAATCTGCTCGTGCGGCAATCGCGGATGCCTGGAGACGGTGTTTTCCGCGCGCGCCATTGAGGCCGACGCCTGGGCCGCGGTGCATCGCGGCTGCGATTCCGTGCTCACCCGGCTCTTCCGCGAGCAGCCCCAACTGGCCTCTTGCCGCACCGTCTTCCAGGCCGCGCGCGAAGGCGACGCCGTGGCCGTGGCTATTGTCTCCCGTGCCATCCACAAACTCGGCGCCGCCCTGGCCGGACTGCTCCACATCTTCGACCCCGAGATCGTGATCCTGGGTGGCCACGTGGCCGACGCCGGCGCCGATCTCCTGGTCCCGCTCCAGGAAGAAGTCTGGAATCGCTCGCGCGGACTGCTGGGCCGCGACGTGCCGGTTGTGGAACAGCAGGTCGCCGACAAATCGGGAATCATCGGCGCCGCAGGCCTCGCCATGGCTCCCCGCTCATAAATTGGGACGGGACGCGGTACCCTCTGGGTCCGCCTGTCCCTTCTTCATCCGTGCTTACTCGTAGCGCAGCGCTTCGGTAGGGTGCAGATGCGCCGCCCGGTTCGCCGGCAGCATCCCGAACACCAGGCCCACCACGCAGGAGACGCCGAATGCCACCAGAATCGCCACCGGCGAAATCGGGATCCGGATATCGGCGAACAACTGCACGCTCAGCGGAATCGCCACCCCCACCAGGATGCCCATCAGTCCCCCCGACAGGCTCACCAGTATCGCCTCCGTCAGAAATTGCAGCAGAATCTCCTTGGGCGACGCCCCCACCGCCAGCCGCACCCCGATTTCCCGCGTCCGCTCCGTCACCGTCACCAGCATGATGTTCATGATCCCGATGCCGGAAATCAGCAGCGTGATGGCCGAAACCAGCACCAGCACCAGCGATAGTATCAGCGAGATGTTCTTCGCCGCGTTCAGGATCGCCGTCAGCGTGTCCACCCGGTACCGCGCCCCGGGGCGGTGCCGCGCCTCCAGGATCTCCTGCAACCGCCCTGCCACCCGGTCCACCTCCTGCGCCGAACGCACCTGCACATACAGCGGGTCAATGCGCTCCTCCGGGGTGAAGTAACGCAGCACCGTAATCGGGATCAGTATCGTATCCCGCTCCACTTCCGACTGCCCGAAAGTCTCCACCTTTTCGTGGAACGTGCCGATCACCGTGAACTCCAGGCCGTAGATCTTGATCACCTGGCTGACCGCCGCCGCCCGCCCGCCAAACATCCGCGTGGCAAGCTGGTCGGTGAGCAGCGCCACCTTGGTGCGCAGCGTGACGTCGCCCTCGTCCAGAAAACGCCCGCCGCTGATCACGATATTCCTCACCGGCTGGTAATCCTGGTCGGTGCCGATCACCTTGACGTCCTGCTCCTTGCCGCCGATCAGGATGCGGTCGAAATTGGACATCACCCCGGTCGCTGCCACGATGTCGGAGGTTAGTTCCTGGCGGATCGCCTGTACGTCCGCCATCTTGATGTAGTCCGCCTCCGACACCGTGCTGCCCCCAGCCGAGGCGTAATACGCAAAAATGATGTTCGACCCGATACCCTGAACCTGTTCCAGAATGTAGTCCCGGCTGGTCAGCGAAATGGTCACCACCAGAATCACCGACGCCGTGCCGATCGTCATGCCCAGTCCCGTCAGCAGGGAACGGATGGGACTGGCGCGAAGCGCCTGCCAGCTGAACCGGACCGCTTCGCCGAGTAACATGGGCCGGGCTTAGCTGCCCTGCACCTGCTTAAGCAGCTTCTCGGCGTCGGCCCGCGGCGGGTCTTCCGGCGTCAGAGTACTGCCCAGGTATCGCTCCAGGAGTTCGCGCGCAACATGAAGATTCCGCTTGCTTTTGATGTATAGACTCGCCCTCGCGAACATCAGCTTCGGACTGTTGGGCGCAATCTGCTCCGCCTTCGCCAGACTCCGCTCGGCATCCTGGTAACGGCCCTGCTTCGCTAACAGGTGGGCGAGATCGATAAGCCGTCCGACCTGGTGAGGGGCCATCTCCACGGCCCGCTGCAATTGCGCCTCGGCTTTGGAGAATTCCTTGCGCTTCTCGGCTAGTTTGGCCTGTGCCCAATGCCCCTCGGCGGGGTTGATGCGCGCAATTTGAGCGGCTGTAGCCGACGCCTTGTCGAAGCCGCCACCCAGAAAACCGGGAGCCTCCAGGTAATATTCGAGGAGATCGCTCTGCGCCTCTAAATTATCAGGGCTTAATTGCACCGCTTTCTCGAAACACTGGCGTGCCTTGCTGGCCAGGCCCGGCGCCGTAACCATGCTGGAAGTCTCGGCGCGCCGTCCGTAGGCACGCCCCAGCCACAGGTGGAAGTCGGAATTGCCCGGCTGCAAACCCACCGCCTTCTCCAGCACCTCGGTTGACTTCTTGAACTCGCCCTGCCCGTAGTAGTTGCGCCCCATCAACTCGTACACTGCGGCGTCCTTGTTCGGGATTGCCTGCAATACCGCAAGAGATCGCTGGAACTCAGTGAGATTGTACAGCTTGTGCGCACGTTCCAACTCCGGCCCCGAGGCCCATGCCAGACACGCGAACCCGAGAATCGAAACGAGGCCTTTCACCTGGTCACCCTGCCCGATCTTCATGTTAGCTCACCTATGCAGATGGGTACGAGATCGGATGGGTTTCAGACTTCCGGAAGCTTCATTAGTGTGCGCGCAGCAGGGTTGTGGGTCAGACAATCCTGGCAGGATGGCGCGGCCCTTGCCGCTCTTCACGCCATCGCCGCCTTGCAGCATGGCCCACGTTGTACGCCCTCGCAGCCGCCACCGCCCGGACGCCGATATCGTTGTAACGGATCGGTATCCCTGTTATATTCTGGTCAGCCTGCGGTGCCGTTCGCACCCTGGGCAAATTGAGGCGGCCGGTAACGGCCTCGCAAATTATGTTCGATAAGGTCGAAGCTTTTTATCGGCCCGCCAATGTCCGCGAAGCACTTCGATTGCTCCAGAGCGGCAAGGGCCAGGCGCGAGTCGTGGCAGGCGGCACGGACGTGGTGGTGGAGGGCGATGATTCGGTCCGGTACCTGATCGATATCACCCACGCGGGCTTGAGTTACATCCGCCGCAGAGGCACGGCCTCCGTGATTGGGGCCACCACCACGATGGCCGAACTCGAAGCATCGGATGCGATGCAGGCCCTGGCCGGCGGACTTCTGTCAAGGGCGGCGCGGTGGTGTGGGTCCGCGCTGGTTCGCAATCTGGCCACCCTCGGCGGCAATATGGCAAACGGGTCGCCGGCCGCCGACATGGCGACACCGCTGCTCGTGCTGGACGCCTCCGTGGTAATGGTCAATGCGCGCTCTCGCCACAAACTACCGCTCGCGGAGTATCTGGCCGGCGCGCGGACAAAACGGCATGCCAGGTCGCTGCTGGTGGAGGTTGTGGTCCCCGAGCCGCCGAATGGCAAAGGCTGCCGTTGGTCCTTCCAGAAGTTGGGCCGCACGGCGGTGGATATCTCGCTGGTAAATGTGGCGGCGGGGCTGCAACTGGATTCCAGGGGCCGTGTGAAGTGGGCGCGGATCGCGCTCGGTGCGGTTGCGCCCGCTCCGATGCGTGCCTCTGGCGCGGAGCAGCGCATGAAGGGCCGCATCCTGGATCAAGCCCTGTTGGCGGAAATCGGTGCGGAAGTGGCGCGCGAAGTTAGCCCCATTTCCGACGCTCGCGCCTCTGCGGAATATCGCCGGGAGATCAGTTCCGTACTCACCCGGCGGGCCCTCGAAGAATGCTCGGCTCATGTGGGGTGTTCGCTATGAAAAACATGGAACTGCATCTCACGGTGAACGGTGAGTCGCTGAATTGGACCATCGCTCCCGGCGAACTACTGCTCGACGTGTTGCGCCGTCAAGGCTATTTCGGCGTCAAGCGCGGCTGCGAGAAGGGCGAATGCGGGGCCTGCGCGGTTTTGCTGGACGGAATGCCCATCAACTCCTGCCTGATGTTTGCCGCGCAAGCCGAAGGGCGCCAGATCCTCACCATTGAAGGCGTCGCCGACGGCGGCAAGCTCGATCCAATGCAGGAAGCGTTCCTGGACCATGGCGCGGTGCAGTGCGGCTTCTGCACCGGCGGCATGGTGCTCAGCGCCAAGGCCCTGCTGGAGCGACGCCCCGACCCGACGGAGGAGGAGGTGCGGGAAATGCTGGCCGGGCACCTGTGCCGCTGCACCGGGTACCGCAAACCCGTGGAAGCCGTGCTCGCCGCCGCATCCAAGAAGAGGAATACTGCCAGGCGCATGAAGCCGGTAGCGGAGGTGGTGCGATGAACGGAGACCGCGCCGGTCAGAGCCGCGACCGTCAGGGAGCGGTTTCCCGCCTCGTGGTGGGCCGCAATGTCCGCAAGGTCGACGGGGTGAAACTGGTCACCGGCGGCGCGGCGTTCACCGATGATGTGCACATCCCGGGTATGCTCCACGGTAAGATCCTGCCCAGCCCGCACGCCCATGCGCGCATACGGCGGATCGACACCAGCAAGGCCAAGGCGCTCGCCGGGGTACATGCTGTCCTGACATATAAGGATGTGCCGCGCGTGCCCCACACCACCGCGGGACAGGCGTGGCCCGAACCTTCTCCTCACGACACCTACCTGTTGGATTCGAAGGTCCGGTTCGTAGGAGACCGTGTGGCGGCGGTGGCCGCGGAAAGCCGCGCGATTGCGGAACGCGCGCTCAAGCTGATCGAAGTCGAGTACGAGATTCTGCCCGCCGTGCTCGACATGGAGCAGGCCATGGCGGCGGGGGCTCCGGTGATCCACGACGAGCCGGACTCCACCAAAATCTACGACCGTCAGCGCAATATCGCCGGCTACATTCTGCGCGAGATCGGCAGCGTGGAGCAAGGCTTCGCCGAGGCCGATCACATCTTCGAGCGCCAGTATCGCACCCAGCGCCAGCAGCACTGCCCGATCGAGCCGCACGTCACCATCTGCTGGCTGGATGCCGATGCCCGGCTGGTGATCCGCACCAGCACACAGGTACCGTACCATTGCCGCCGGCAGGTGGCCATGATTCTACAGATTCCGGTCAGCCGCGTGCACGTCGTCAAGCCGCGCATCGGCGGCGGTTTTGGCGGCAAGCAGGAGATGCTGCTGGAAGACATTTGTGGCGCGCTCGCGCTGGCCTCGCGACGCCCGGTGAAGATCGAGTACACGCGCGAGGAAGAATTCTATATGGCGCGCAGCCGCCATCCGCAGATTCTGCGCATGAAGATGGGGGTCAAGCGCGATGGCACCGTCGTCGCGAGCCAGCTTACCGTGCTGGCCACTACCGGCGCCTACGGCAGCCATTCCACTACGGTGCAGGGCAACACCGGAAGCAAGGTACTGCCCCTCTACCGTGCGGCGCACATGCGTTTCGAGTGCCACGTGGTATACACCAATGCGCCAGTGGCCGGGGCATTCCGCGGCTACGGATGTCCGCAGGGCTTCTTCGCCCAGGAGACGCTGGTGGATGAGATCGCCTGCGAACTCGGGATGGACCCGATGGACTTCCACCGGAATAACGTCATCCGCTTGGGCGACACCGATCTGCTTTCCGCCCAATTGGGCGAGGGCAAAGAGGGGCTGCCTCGCCTGGTGCGCAGTTGCGGTTTGCCGCAGTGCATGGAAAGCGCGGCACGGGCCATCGGCTGGACACAGAAGCGCAAGTCGCTCCCCAACGGCCACAGTCATCTGAGACGCGGCGTAGGCATGGCCTGCACAATGCAGGGCAGCGGCATCGCGGGCGTCGATTGGGCCTCCGCGTTCCTCAAGATGAATGAAGACGGATCGTTCTTCCTACAGGTGGGCGCGTCGGACGTGGGCGCGGGCGCGGACACCGTCCTCTCCCAAATCGCGGCCGAAACCCTGGGCGTCACCCTCGACAAAGTCATCATCACTTCGGGCGATACCGATATCACGCCATTCGACGTGGGGGCCTACGCCTCCAGCACCACCATCATCTCCGGAGGGGCGGTCAAGAAGGCCGCCGCAAGGGTCCGCTCCCAGGTCTTGGAACTGGCCTCGAAGATGCTGGACGCGCCGGTGGATCAACTCGACTGCGCCAACAACGAAATCTTCACCACCTGCGCCTGCCGCAAGTCGGTGAGTATGACCGATCTCGCCATGCAAGCCATGTACAAGGAAAAGTTGCAGATCATGGATGGCGCTTCGCATTTCAATACCGATAGCCCGCCGCCTTTCTGCGCCACGTTTGCAGAGGTGGAGGTCGATACGGAAACCGGACAAGTGCGTGTCGTGCATCTGGCCACGGCGGTGGATCCCGGCACCGCCATCAACCCCATGCAGGCGGAAGGCCAGGTGGAAGGCGCCGTGGCGCAGGGGTTGGGGTATGCGCTCACCGAGGAACTGTTGCTGGATGCGGCCGGCCGGCCGGTGAATCCGAATTTCCTGGACTACAAGATGTTCGGCGCGCAGGATATGCCGAAGCTCACCACCATCCTGGTGGAGACCGATGAGCCGCTGGGGCCGTATGGCGCGAAATCCATATCCGAAGTGCCCATCAATGGTCCTGCGCCCGCGATTGCCAACGCCATCTTCCACGCCGTCGGTGTACGCATTCGTAAACTGCCCATCCGGCCGGAAGATGTCCTGCGCGCGCTCCACGCGGAGCGGCCGGCGAATCTGGAAGAGGAGTTGTTGACCCAATGACGGCGCCCCCAATGGACGTCCTGAACCGCCATCGCCTGGCGGAGTTGGCGCAGTCCTACGAGGCCGATATCGTGCGCGTCCTGCGCGACCTCATCGCCATTCCCGCCGAGAGCGGCCACGAGGGTCCGGTCGTGGCCCGCATCCGCCAGGAAATGGAGCTGGTTGGTTTTGACGAAGTGCGTGTAGACCCCATGGGCAACATCCTGGGCCGCATCGGCTCGGGCAAAACCGTCATCATGATGGACTCCCACACCGACACCGTGGGCGTGGGCGATCCCAAGGAATGGGCGTGGGATCCCTACCAGGGCAAGGTGGAAGATGGCTACGTCTTCGGGCGCGGCGCCTGCGACCAGCGGGCCGGCATGGCCAGCATGGTGTATGCGGGCAAGCTCATTAAGGAACTCGGCTTGTTTGGCGACTACACGCTTTGGGTGGTGGGCTCCGTGCAGGAGGAAGACTGCGACGGCCTGTGCTGGCTCTACATTCTGAAGGAAGACGGCATTCGGCCCGATTGCGTGGTGATCACCGAACCGAGCAAGCTGGGCATCTACCGCGGCCATCGCGGCCGCATGGAGATTGAAGTTCACCTGCGCGGCAAATCCTGCCACGCCAGCGCACCGGAGCGCGGCGACAACCCCATCTACAAGATGGGCCGCCTCGTCGCCGAAGTCGAGCAACTGAACACGCGCTTGTTGGACGACGCTTTCCTCGGCAGAGGCACCATCGCGGTGACGGAGATTCGCTCCCTGTCGCCTTCCTTGTGCGCTGTCCCCGGAGCGTGCTCGATTCATCTGGACCGCCGCCTGACTGCGGGCGAGACCAAAGAAAGCGCCCTCGCCGAAGTCCGTGCGCTGCCCGGCGCGGAAGGCGCCGAGATCGAAATCTTGACCTACGACGTGCCCAGTTACACCGGCCTGCGCTATCCCATGGAGAAATACTATCCCACGTGGGTTCTGGAGGAATCGGACCCGCTGGCGCAGGCGGCCATCGCCACTTTCCGTGGCCTCTGGGACAAGGAACCGGTAGTCGATAAGTGGACCTTCAGCACCAACGGCGTGGCGTCGATGGGCTTGATGGGGGTGCCCACTATCGGCTTCGGTCCAGGGGAAGAGGAAGTGGCCCACTCCGTAATCGAGCGTGTGCCCATTCGCCACCTGGTGGACGCTGCGCAGTGGTACGCCGCGTTTCCGTTGGTCTATACCGCGATGGCAAAGCACGGCAATGGCTGAACTGGTTCCGATTCCACTGCCGCTGCTGTTGCGGCGCGCCTTTCTTGAGTATGCCCGTGAAGACAAGATTTTCGACCTGCCGGCGAACAAGTTCTTCCGCGGCATTCCCGGGCTGGATCTTTCGGTGGAATTTCACGGCCACCGCGCGTCAACCCCCCTCGGTCCGGCCGCCGGTCCGCACGGACAACTGGCGCAGAATATCGCGCTTTCCTGGCTGGGCGGCGCGCGCATCATCGAGCTCAAGACCGTACAGATTCTGGACGAGCTGAAGATCCCCCGTCGGTGCATCGACGTGGCCAACGTGGGCTACAACGTCGAATGGTCGCAGGAACTCAAACTCGAACAGTCCCTCCGCGAATACGTCAAAGCCGCAATGCTCCTCGAGGGCTACAACCTCGAAGGCATCCGCTCCCCGCGAGTCCGTTCCTGGATCTCCGCGATGCAGAACGCCGCTCCGGTAATCGAAGAACTGCGCGCCTCTCTCGCCGGCGAGTTCCAGCGCTATCGCGATCTGCCCTTCCCCACCTGCATCAGCGACACCGTCAGTCTTTCCACTTTCCACGGCTGTCCCGCCGGGGAGATCGAAGGCATCGTCACCTTTCTGCTGGTGGAAATGGGCTGTCATGTCTGCATCAAGCTCAATCCCACCCTTCTCGGCACCGAAGAGGTGACCCACCTCCTCCACGACGTCATGGGCTATCGTGAGATCCAACTGCATCCGCCGGCTTTCGAGAACGACCTGCAATTCGATGAAGCCCTGCACCTGATTCCGCGGCTCCAGCGCGTCGCCCTCCAGCACGGCAGAAGCCTCTCGCTGAAGTTCACCAACACGCTGGTGGTGAAGAATCACAAACAGGTCTTCGGCGATGACGTGATGTACATGTCGGGCGCGCCTCTGCACGTGCTGGCGATGAACCTGGTGCGAAAGTTCCGCGCGCACCTGCGGGAACCCATCCCGATCTCCTTCTCCGGCGGTATCGACGCGCACAATATGGCCGCGGCCGTGGCCATGAATTTCGTCCCGGTGACCACCTGCACAGATCTGCTGCGCCCCGGCGGCTACGCGCGGCTGAGCCGCTATCTGGATAACCTCGGCGCTGAGATGCAACGGGTGGACGCGTCGAACATTGCGGAGTTCGTGCAGCGGTACCGGGGCCAGGCAGGTGATGTGCACACGGCCGGCCTGCTCAACACGCCCATACTGGCGGCCGAAGCCACCGCCAATCCGCGCTACGCGTGGGAACGTAACAAAGGCGTGCCGCGCAAGATCGGGTCGAAGCTCTGGCTATACGACTGCATCAACTGCGACAAGTGCGTACCGGTCTGCCCCAACGACGCCAATTTCGCCTACGAGACGCGCCCCGCAACCATCGAGTACGACAACTTCGAGTTGTGGGATAAGGCTCCGCCTTGTCCATCCGAGCGAAGCTCGGACTTAATCGCACTCCACCGCATTCCGGGCGGCGTTCTGCGAATCCTGAAGGCGCACCAGTTGGCCAACTACGCCGACGCCTGCAATGACTGCGGCAACTGCGATATTTTCTGTCCCGAGGATGGCGGCCCACAGGTGGAGAAGCCGCGCTTTTTCGGCAGCCGCGAGACCTACGAAGCGGATGCCGGCGCCAACGCCTTCTACATTGATTGGGACACGCGCACCATTCACGGCACGCTGGCGCGTGAGCGCTACGCGCTTGCCATGGACGCCGCCGCGGACCGCGCCTGGTTTCATTGCCCGGACGCTGCCGTGGAGATTCGTCTCAGCGACAACGAACCCCTGGCGTGGCGGCCCGTGGACAGTGCCGTCACCGCGCCATCCACGCTCGACATGTTGCCGTACTTCAAACTCAAACTGCTGATGGAATCCATCGGCGACCCGCGCCACGTTCACTTTGCCAACGTGGCCGGTCTTCAGGAGAACATATGAAGAAAGCGCTTTTCAAGGGAAGAGACTGGATCACCACCCAGGAATGGTCCGACGCCGAACTGGACGTCCTGCTCGATGTCTCTAGCGACCTCAAGCGCAAGTTCAAGGGGCGCGTGCCGCACCGCTACCTGGCCGATCAGACCATCTTCCTGATGTTCTTCGATAAGTCCACGCGGACGCGCAATTCGTTTGAAGCCGGCATGACCCAACTCGGCGGCCACGCGCATTTTCTGACCGCCGATGTCATGCAAGTGTCCCACGGCGAAAGTCCCAAGGACACCGGCATCATTCTCTCCAGCTACGGGCACGCCATCGCGATTCGTCACGACCTGGTCCCCGGCGAAGGCAACGCCTACATGCGCGAAGTCGCCAAATGGGCGGACGCGCCGGTGATCAACATGCAGTGCGATGTGGACCACCCCTGCCAGACCATCGCGGACTTGATGACCATCCGGGAGCAGCGCGGCCGGAATCTCCACGGCCTCAAGATCGCCGTCAGTTGGGCCTACGCTCCCAGCTACGCGAAACCGCTCTCCGTGCCGCAGGGGCTGATCATGCTGATGCCGCGCTTCGGTCTGGAAGTGACGCTGGCGCATCCGCGCGAATACAATCTGATGCCCGAAACCATGCGGACAGCCGCGGAAAACGCCGCACGCGGCGGCGGGAGTTTCCGCGTCGTAGACAGCATGGACGAAGCGTTCCGCGATGCCGACGTGGTCATTCCCAAAAGTTGGGGCTGCCTGGACACCATGGGCAGCAATCCGGCGGAATCGCTGCGCATTGCGAAACAGTACACCGATTGGATCTGCAATCGGGAAAGAATGAAACTGGCCCGCCCGGACGTGCTCTACATGCACCCGTTGCCCGCGGACCGAGGCAACGAGGTGACCGACGAAGTCATCGACGGCCCGAATTCCGTAGTCTACGCGGAGGCCGAGAATCGCCTGCACACGGCCAAGGCGATCATGGCCCTCACCATGGCGGATATCGAAATTGAATACCAGGCGGAATCCTAGATAGGGGTAATCCCGTGAAGCCACAAGGAGATTCCATCCAGTCTGTTCTTGGTTTTCTCTGCGCTTGTCTCTGCGCTCTCTGCGCCTCCGCGGTGAAAAGCCTTCCTCGTTTGGTTTCGGCTTCGCCAAGTATGGGAAGGGTTGCCTTCTATGCCTGAGACTCTGGTCATCGCCCTGGGCGGCAATGCCATTACGCGGCCCGGCGAGCCAGGGACGATTCCCCAGCAGTTCGAACACACGGCCGAGACGTTGGGTCACCTGGTTCCGCTTTTCCAGAGCGACGCCAGAATCGTCATCACCCACGGCAACGGACCGCAGATCGGCAACATCCTCATCCGCTCGGAGGAGGGCGAGCGGCGCGTTCCCAGGCTTCCGCTCGACACGTGCGTTTCCGATTCGCAAGGCGGCATGGGCTACATGATCCAGCGGATTGCCTGCGAATTGTTCCGCCGCGAGCGCATCAACCGCACCGCCGCCACCGTCATCACACAGGTGTTGGTGAGCGAAGGTGACAGCGTTAAGGCCGGCCAGGAACTGGTGCAGTTCGACGACGCGATCCTGCA
Organism: Candidatus Solibacter sp.; assembly: GCA_026394025.1. Lineage (GTDB taxonomy): Bacteria > Acidobacteriota > Terriglobia > Bryobacterales > Bryobacteraceae > Solibacter. Next base: position 91 of record JAPKZC010000053.1, on the reverse strand, counting down.
AGCGCAGCGGCGCCAGGCCGAGGCCTCGCTCTCCGCGACCCAGGCCAACCAGGCCGCCGGCGTCCGTGCCGATCAGGTTGCCCTGCACCAG
>JAPKZC010000837.1 GCA_026394025.1 Candidatus Solibacter sp. | reverse complement strand
CGTGGTTGGACATGACGACCCAGGCGCGGAGGTCGTAGAGCTTGAGGACGGCGTCCGCGTGATGCAGAGCCGCCGCTACGCAGGCTGCTACCCGATCGTCCTTCAGCCACGTGGGACCGGACAACGCTTTGTCTAAGAGGCGATCCTGACGGACGAATTCACGCGCCGGATTGGGGTCACGGTGCGATTCGATATACTCCTTGGGGAGCGACCCGTGCAAACGCCAGGTCAGGAATAGGGCTACGCCGTCAGGTTGCCAGTGAGGGAGCGCGCGTTCGTAGTAGGTCACGGGTCAGACGTCGGGCGAGCTGCGCTCGCCTGCACAAGGCGGAGCCTTATGCCACAAGCAGCCACATGTTGTTGTTCTTCTTGGGGCAGTATTCTCTCTCTCTTTTTCTACTTTAGGTTCCAGCCGTCTACTTCTACCGCTGTTTTTACCTTCAGAGCCCCATAAGTCGCGGTAATCTGGCGCGTCTGGCCGGGGAGCAGAGGGAAATAGTTGTCTTCCCAGAGGACCGGGAGTACCTCTTCCCCGTCGTTGCCCTTCTTCACTTTCAAGTGCACCGCGAACGCCAGCGACTTGGTGGGATTCGTAACGGTCACGGTGGTCGAGCGGTCCGTGGATTTCGACGTTGTCTTCAACGATACGGGCGGGAGGGTTTCGAGCGCCGTGTAATCGGCGTAGGTCTTGGTGGGTGTGGTGTACCAAGTGCCTTTGTCCCACTGCAATGTTTCCGGAGTGGTGGAGAACCAGTAGAAGTTCTCGCTGACCGTGTCGTCGGAGGGGTCTTCCAACTTCAGGCTGAGGAACCACGTTCCGCTGAGGTCCGCGATCTCGGGGAGGGTGAAGACGCGGGTGCTGCTGTCGGGTTCGGCATTCAGCTTCGCCTCGCGCGAGAACTTGACGCTCATATCCAGGTTGTACGCTGTCGCCACAACCTTCATATTCGCGAAGGGCTGGTAGAAGGAGTTGACCACCACGATGGAACGGTCGTCATAGGAATACTGCACGTGCAGCGGCTCGCAGGCTTTCTTAGCCCCGAAGTAAGAGCCGCCGGGGCGCAGGTACCAGTCGTACAGGTGCCAGATCATGCCGGGCCAAGCGTTATTCAGCATCCACTGGATGACCCCCGTGGACGTGTACTTATTGCGGCCATAGGCTGCGAACATGGCGCGATGGCCTTCGTAGGCCATCACCTGCGCCTTGCGGGCGTACTCCTCGGCGGATTTTGCCGGTCCGTAGCGCTTGTCCAACGCCTCGCTGAAGACGTTGATGTTTTTGAACTGGCCGCCGCCGGCGTGATAGTCCCAGTCGGAATTGACCGGCCATAACTTGTCCGCGGGCAGCATGCGGCGCAGGCTCTCGATGGGCGGCGGCGCGGGGCCGGGGCTGGTTTCCGTGTTGAAGCCGTGCGCCCCGCCGGCCTTGGTATCGAGCAGCCAGTAGGAAGGCGCGACGTATTCATAGGGGCCAGTCATCTTGACGCCGGTATCGCCGGCCGGAGTCTTCTTGGCGGTGGCGGAAGATTGATAGGGGTTGGGCCACTCGACGTCTTTGATGACGTCGAGGTAGATCTGCTCAATCTTGGGCGGCGGCGGATTATCGCTGCCGTAAAGCCAGTCGAACACGGAGGGGTGGCGGGCCAGGCGGCGCAACTGATCGCGCAAGGACTCGGCGGCGACGATTTCGTCTTCCTGGTCCCACTGCGCCCACTTCTCCCAGTGGTCGCAGCAGCACCAGCCGGCGAGCACCAGGATGCCCATGCGGTCGCAGAGTTCGAGGAAGTGGTCGTCTTCGAGTTTGCCTTCGAAGCGGATCGCATTGAGGTTCATGTCGCGGACGTAGCGCAGTTCGGCCTCCTGGCGCTCGGGCGATGAGCGCAGCAGCATGTCGAAGGTGTAGCCCGCGCCGCGAATCAGGATGTTCTTGCCGTTGATGTGGAACAGGCGATGGCCCTTGGCGTCGAGTTCGCTGGTGACTTCGCGGATGCCGAACTCGGTATGGCTGGTGTCGCTTGCCTTGCCGCCGATTTCGAAGGCGAGGTCCAACGGATAGAGGTTCTGCGGGCCCACCTGCGCCGGCCACCACAGGCGAGGGTTCGGGACTTTGAGGGGCGCGAAGTGGATCACTTTGGTTTCGTGCGCGGCCAATTTCACGGGCTGGGAAAACTCCATCTTTTGGATTCTGCCCTTGAGCACGCCCTCCATGGGCTGGGCGGAGGCGTTCTTCAGCTCGGCGCGTACGCCAAGCTGGGCGTCGCCAGAGAGGTGAGTGGTGACCACGGGATAGCGTATGGCGACGGGCCCGGTGGCGGTGATGGAGACATCGCGCCAGAGCCCCATGCCCTTGTCCGGCGGCATGGGGTTCCAATCGACGAAGGTGATGGCGAGGTCGCCTGGTTCGGGCGGGAAGATCTCGATGGCGAGCGCGTTGACGGCACCGGGCTTGGCGGCGGTGGTGACGTCGAATTCAAAGAGACGCCAGGCGCCGGCGAGTTTATCCGAAGCCGCGATCTGCTTGCCGTTCAGCCAGACGTTGGCGCGGAAATTGATGCCGTCGAAGCCCAGCCAGAGCGTCTTCCCGCGATACTCCGCGGGCAGCTTGAACTCGGTGCGGAACCACCACGGTTTGTGGAAGGGGCTGTCCGCCGGCATCGGCCCATTAGAGAAGTTGAAACCGACGTTGTAGCTGACGCCGGGCGCGGAGCGCAAATTCGTTCCGAAGTAAGGGTCGGGGTAAACGCCTGCCGCCACTAGCGCGCTGAACACGGTGGTGGGCAGGGTGGCCGGGTGCCAGGCGCGCGCCGGGCGGAATCCGGCAATGGAGAGAGCGGCGCCGATCTCGCTCACTTCGGCGGAGGACTGCACGGCCCAGTTCTGCCGTATCAGCATTTTCGAGTCAGGGGCGGCGGACGCCACATGATTCAGCAGGGCGGCGAGGACGAACGAGACGCGCATACAAAGGTTACCTCCGCGAACGAAAACTCCAGTGTACGCCGCAGTGGCGCGGAACGTGCACGCCCTGATTCCGTAGTTGCAGGTCACGCAATGTTGCTCTGTCTTATAATGAGTCACATACACGTGGCGGCCAGCCGGCGATGGTTTTTGGGAGGCCTGTTTTGCGATTGCCGTGTAGCCAATTGACCCACCCGCGAATACTGGTGGTGGTGCTGGGACTCTCCGCTGTGGCCTTTGCCCAGCGGGTGGATTCCGTCGTCTTGGTGAATAACGGTGTCGCCAGTAGAGTTGCTGCCGATTCGCGCGGCAACATCCTGGCGCTGGTGGGCCAGGCGGTCCAGCGCTACAGCCCGCAAGGGGACCTGTTGGAACAGTTGCCGGGCACGCTGGCGGCGTGCGCTCCGGCGGTCATCGGAATCGACCGGCAGGACCATGTCTACGCCGGCTGCTCCAATGGCGGCGTACAACTGGTACGGGCCGATCAGCCTACCGCGCAACAGGCCTGGAAGCCGGCCGTTGCCGGCGCGCCGATGGAGTTCCTCGCCATGGCATTCGACCGCGAGGAGAACCCGGTCCTGCTGCTGACGGATCCGTATCCACGCACACTGAAAAACGCGATCCGGGTAGTGAAGCTGGACCGCTCCAGCGGCGCCATTCTGGGCGATTTCCGGCTTGGCAAGGGCTACGATCAAGGCACGGCGCTGGCGCTCGATGCGGCAGGCGCCATCTACGTCACCGGATCGGCGTATTCGGTGGACTTTCCGTTGACGCCGGGAGCCTATCAGACGGCCTGGCCGGACGCTTGCGGGATTGGGCCGGAAGGCTACCACAACTGCCCGCAGGGTTTTGTCACGAAGATCGACCCAACACTACAGACGATCGTGTATTCCACGCTTTTGGATTCGATCTTCGCCACCGGGATCGCGCTCGGCCCGGATGCCAGTGCCTATGTGGCTGGCGCCCTCTTGAATGGCCCGGGCAAGGTCTTCCGGCTGGATGCGTCAGGATCGAACCTGCTCGGCTCCACCTCCATTTACGCCTCGGACGTCAAAGTGGATGCCGCCGGCAACCCGATTGTGCTGGGCTTCTCACGGCCCGACGAGTGGACCGCACCCGCCGTGCCGCCGTGCGGACCGCGCACAACGTACGCGGCGCGGGTCACCAAGTTCGACCCCCTGCTCTCGGAAGTGAAATCGTCGGTGTTCCTGCCGCAGGCGCTGGTTCGGGGCTCGTCCGCGCTGTTGGCCGACGGCAGCCTGTACCTGCTGGATGGCGCCAACCGTATTTCCCATGTCACCCCGGATGCTGCCGCCTCGCCCGTTGCCTGCATCGTGAATGGCGCCAGCCTTCTGTTGGAGACCTCGATTGTTCCCGGACAGCTTCTCACCATTCTCGGACAGGGGTTGGGCCCGGACGAGCTGATCGGCTTCGATTCCTCGGCGCCACTGCCGGCTTCGGCGGCGGGAACGGAGGTTCACATTGGCGGCATGCCCGCGCCGCTGCTCGCGGTGGGGAGCAAGCAGATCAATGCGATCGTGCCATTTGGGGTAGACCCGCGGCAGCAGGCCTCCGTTGAAATCCGCCGCGATGGCGCAGTGGTTTTTACATCCCAGATGAACGTGGACCCGGTGAAGCCGACACCGCTACTTCGCTTCGATTCGAGGGGCCTCGTGACTTATACGATATACTCCCGCACCGATGCGCAGGTTTTCCCGCTGGCGGACGCCATCAATCAGGATGGGACGCGAAACAGCGCCGAGCATCCCGCGGCGCCGGGGTCGGTTGTGACGGTGTACGCGACCGGCATGGGTACGCTGACGCCGGGCGCGGCCGATGGGGCTCCCGGGGATACCATCGCCACGCCGCGGATTGGAGAGATCTACGTTCGGGGAGACTATATTTATGCACCGATCAAGGCGGTTGTGACTACGGTTGCCGGCCGCACGAACGCCGTATTGGCGGTGCAGTTTGCAGCCCCAGGCAGCGGTGGCAGCGGTGTCGCGGTTTCCCGGTTTTGGTTCTCCGCGGACGCTGGGGGCCCTACGCTCGGTCTTGCCAGCGCCTTCCTCTACGTCGGCCAGTGACCGCACCAGTAACCGCACGCGCTGCCAGACCGGCGATTTCGATAAACTAGGGCTTACATGAAATCATTCAGCCTTGTTTGTCTGTTCGCCGGGGCGGCCCTTTTGCCCGCTTTTGGCCAGAAGGCCGGCCCGTTCAGCGGGCGATGGGACCTGGCGGTCACACCGAAAGTCGCAACCGTGAAAGCCTATCCCGACTGGATGGAGGTGGGCGTGAAGGACGGCGCCACCGCAGTCCGCATACAGCCGCGTTCCGGCAGCGCGTTCTACGCCAGGCAGGTCAAAGTGGCAGGCATGCATCTCAGCTTGCAGTGGGAGAACGGCACCACCACATGGGATCTCGACGTGAAGGACGGCAAACTGACCGGCGTCGAAAAGCGCGGCGCCGATGTGTTCGCGGACCTGGCAGGCGTGCGCGCGCCGCTGCTCAAGCGCAATCCGCCAACTGCGTGGACCGCCGCCGAGCCGATCTTCAACGGCAAGGATCTCAACGGATGGGAGCCCACGAATCCGGCGTTGGCCAATCGCTGGACGGTGAAGGGCGGGGAACTGGTCAACGAAGCCAAGGGCGCCAACCTGCAAACCACGCGCAAGTTCGACGATTTCAAACTGCACATTGAGTTCAACTGCCCGGAGGAAGGCAACAGCGGGATCTTCCTGCGAGGCCGCTACGAAGTCCAGGTGGAATACGAGAAGGTGGACGCCAACGACAAGTTTCACAGCATCGGGAGCGTCTACAGCATGCTCGCGCCGTCGGTGGAATTGCCGCGCATGCCGGGCAAGTGGGAGGGTTTCGACATCACTTTGGTGGGCCGTTGGCTGACGGTGGTGCGCAACGGCGTCAGGACGATCGACAACCAGGAGATCGCCGGCACCACAGGCGGGGCGCTCGATTCCAACGAAGGCGAACCCGGCCCATTCTTCATACAGGGCGACCACACCGGCGGCATGAAGTACCGCAACATCACCGTCCAGGTTCCCAAGAAATAAGTGGCGCCCCTCAAGAGAAGTGACATCGAGCGCACCGAGCGGCAGAGCGCGTCGCTGAAAAGGGAACTGCGGCTGCCGGACCTGGTACTGCTTCAGGTGCTGCTGATTGTCGGGCTGCCGTGGATCGGCTACGCGGCGAAACTCGGCGGGTCGCACGTCGTGTTGTGGATGGCGGCCATCGTGCTGTTCTACTTCCCGCTGGCGGGTACGGTGATTTACTTGAGCCGGCGCTTGCCGCTCGAAGGCGGCATTTATCAGTGGGCCAAGATCGGGCTCTCGCCGTTCGCGGGGTTTCAATCGGCGTGGAACTACTCGTTCTTCCTGGTCCTGATGTACGCCACCAGCGGGTCTTTGGTGGCCAACAGCCTGTCCTACCTGCTGGGGCCGGGCGCCGCGTGGATGACCAGTCACAAGCCGCTGATCCTGGGACTGAACGTCGCCTTCTTCGCCATCGTGCTATGGGTCAATGTGCGCGGTCTGCACCTAGCGCGTTGGATCACCTCCACCGGCGGGGCGCTGGTGATCGCGCTCTACGCGCTGATTATCGGACTGCTGGCGCTGCGCCTGTTGCGCGGCGAACCACTGGCGCAGCCCACGCTGACGCTGGCATTTCCGGCCCTGACGCTGATGACCGTGAACTTGTTCAGCAAGATCGCCTTCAACGCGCTGAGCGGATTCGAGCAGGTGGCGATCTTCGCCGGGGAGTGCCACACGCCGGAACGCAACATCGCGCGCTCGGTGTGGATTGCGGGGCCGGGCATCGCGCTGCTGTACATTCTGGGGACGTGCGCCATGCTGGCCTACACGCCGAAGGACAAGATCGACTTGATCGCGCCGATGGCGCAGATTCTGGGGGCGTCGCTGCACGCCTCGCGCACGGTGGCGGTGCTCAGCGGTGCGGCCATCCTGGCGCTTCTGTTTGCCTACTTCACGCAGACCGTGGCGTGCGTGGCGCAGGTCTCGCGGCTGCCCATGGTGGCAGGGTGGGACGGTCTGCTGCCGGGGTGGTTCAGCCAGTTGCATCCGCGCTTCAAGACGCCGGTGCGGAGTCTGCTCATGGTTGTGTCGGCGTGCGTCGTGCTCGGCGCCCTGAGCCTGGTGCGGGTAGGCGAGCAGGAGGCAACGCAGCTACTGGTGGGCGCGGGGATGGCGTGCTCGGGGCTGTACTACCTGACCATGTTCGCGGTGGTGCTGTGGGGCCGCCTGGATGGGGAGCATGCGCCCGTATGGCTGAAAATTGGCGCGTGCACGGCCGTGGGCGTGACGCTTCTCGCGGTGGTCTTGCAGGTGGTGGCGCAGCCCGGCATCTTTGCAGCGAAGGTGGGCGGCGGCGTGGGCATGATCAACGCGGCGGGCGAATGGGTGTACCGGCGCGGGCGAGCGGCATAGGTTGGCGCGTACGGCGTGCATCCTCTTGGCAGCTCAGGCGTCTAAGAGGTGACTGGTATAATGAAATTTGAGAGGGTCTGTGTCTCTACGCACGTATTTCCGTCTTTTCACCCACACCCAGCTAATGCCGATCCTGGAGAGCGGCGAGGAAACCACCCTCGTCGGCGGACAGGCCGTCATGGAAGGTGTCATGATGCGGGCCCCCCACAGCTACTGCGTGGCGGTTCGTAAAGCCAACGGGGAAATTGTGACCGAGGAGATGCCGCTCCCCAGGATGGCCGACAAGCACAAGATCTTCAAATACCCGGTTTTCCGCGGTATGGGAACGCTGTATCAGGCGATGTCGCTTGGCATGAAGGCGCTCAAGTTCTCGGCGGACGTTTCGCTGGAAGATATCCAGAAGGAGGAGAAGAAAAAGAATAAGGAGGCCAAGGAACTCCCAGGCTGGGTGCTTGCCGCCAACCTGATCTTCTCGCTCGCCATGTTCATTTTCATGTACAAGTTCATTCCCTTGTACATCGCCACCTGGCTGAAGGGCATTTATCCGGCGCTGGGCGGGCGCATCCCGTTCAATCTGACCGATGGCGTCGTCCGCATGCTGGTCTTCGTCCTCTTCATGTTCGCCTTGTCTTTGATGAAGGATATCCACCGCGTCTTTGAGTTTCACGGCGCGGAACATAAAGTGGTCTTCAATTTCGAATCCGGCTTGCCGGTGACTGTGGAAAATGCGCAGAAGTTCACCACCTACCATCCGCGCTGCGGCACCAGCTTCCTGTTCGTGGTCATCATCGTTTCCATCGTGTTCTACACGTTCATTCCGTTCGACGGCTTTCTGGCCAAACTCCTGTCCCGCATCGCGCTGTTGCCGTTGATTGCGGGAGTCAGCTACGAATTCATCCGCTTCGCCGCCAAGCGGCGCGGCTCGGTGCTGTCCACCATGACGGCGCCCGGCCTGTGGCTGCAACGCATCACCACCAAACCGCCGGCCGACGACCAGACGGCGGTTGCCATCCGCGCGCTGGAGGGCGCCATGGCGCTCGAAGCGCAGCAGGGCGGCCAACTGGTTATCGCATAAATTCCCCATGCATCTTGCCTCGAAGCTCGATCAGCTCGACCGGCGTTTTGACGAGCTCACACAGCAAATGGCCGATCCGGCCATCATTAGCGACGCGGACCAATACCGCAAGATCACCAAGGCGCAGAGTGAGCTCTCCGATATTGTGGCGAAGTACCGCCAATGGAAGAAGGTCGAAGACAGCCTGTCCCAGGCGCGCCCCATGCTCCAGGAGCAGGATCCCGATCTGAAGTCCATGGCGGAAGCGGAAATTGCGGAACTCGAACCCGAGAAGGTGCGGATCGAGGAAGAACTCAAGGTTCTGCTTCTGCCCAAAGATCCCAACGACGACAAAAACGTCGTGCTCGAAATCCGCGCCGGCACGGGTGGTGACGAGGCCACGCTGTTCGCGGCCGAGGTCTTCCGCATGTACTCGCGCTATGCGGAGTCCCAGGGCTGGAAAATGGAAGTTACCTCTACCAGCGAGTCCAGCATTGGCGGACTTAAGGAAGTGATCGCGCTGGTAACGGGCACCAAGGTCTACGCCAAAATGAAGTACGAAAGCGGCGTGCACCGGGTGCAGCGCGTGCCGGTGACGGAACAGCAGGGCCGCGTGCACACCTCGGCCATTACGGTGGCGATCTTGCCGGAAGCCGACGAAGTCGAGGTCAAAATCGAGGCTAAGGACATCCGCATCGACACTTTTTGTTCCTCCGGTCCTGGCGGTCAAAGCGTCAACACGACATATTCGGCGGTGCGCATCACGCACCTGCCCACCGGTCTGGTAGTTTCCTGCCAGGACGAAAAATCGCAGATCAAGAACCGCGCCAAGGCGGAGCGCGTGCTGCGTTCGCGGCTCTACGAGTTGGAGTTGGAAAAGCAGCAAGCGGTGCTGGGCGCGGAGCGTAAGAGCATGGTGGGTTCAGGTGACCGCAGCGAAAAGATCCGCACCTACAACTTCCCGCAGAATCGTGTGAGCGATCACCGCATTGGGCTGACGCTGCATCAGCTCGATTTCGTGATGGAGGGCAAGATGGATGCCATCTTCGATGCGCTGATTGCCCACTACCAGGGCGAAAAGATGAAACAGCAGGCGGAGCAGGGACCGGCCGTCTAACCGCCGTATGACGGTGCACACCGCGTTGCAGCAGGGCGCGCGCTTTCTGGAGGATGCTGGAATCGCCGTGCCGCGGCTCACGGCGGAAGTGCTGCTCTCTCACGCCATGCGGGTGGAGCGCGTCTACTTCTTCGCCCACCCCGAGCAGGAGTTGAGCGAACTGGAATGGCTGCACTACGGCCGTTACCTGCACGAAAGGCTCGGCGGCAAGCCGACGCAGTACATCACCCGGCATCAGGAATTCTACAGCCGCGATTTCCGGGTGACGCCGGATGTGCTGATTCCGCGGCCGGAGACCGAGCACGTGGTGGGAGTCGCGCTGGAGCTGGCGCGCGGCGCCCGCCGTGTGCTGGATGTCGGCACCGGCTCTGGCGCGCTGGCGGTCACGCTGCAACTGGAGATGGGCGTTGACACCTGGGCGACGGAGATCTCGCCTGTCGCCGCCGCAGTGGCGGCAGATAACGCCGCTCGCCTGGGCGCGCCGGTGCATATCGTGGTCTGTGATCTGATGGCAGCCGTGGGCGCCGGCACTTTGGATCTGATCGTGTCCAACCCGCCCTACGTGCCGCTCACCCAGCGCGAGGGCTTACAGCGCGAAGTGCGCGATTTCGAGCCCCACGTGGCGCTATTCGCCGGACAGACCGGCTTCGAGTTGTACGACCGCATCGTGGAAGACGCCCCGCGAGTGCTGAGGCCCGGCGGCTGGCTGATCATGGAACTCGGCTTCACCAGTCTCGGTCACGTGCAAGCACTGCTGGCCGGCTGGGATTCGGTGCGCGTGGTGCCGGACCTGGCAGGCATCCCGCGCGTGATCGCGGCGCGCGTGGTGTAAAGCGCCGTCCTGTGCCTCCGGCCGTGCGGGTTATTACGGTGCGGTTGCTTCCCCCGCACCTACCTCACCACCGTCTTCTCCACCGCCTGATTTCCATACTCGTCTTCCACCCGCACGGCCACCGTATGCTCACCGGCGCCGGCATCAAGATTGAGTTCGTAATCCAGTTCCGTGAAGTCGGAGAGGCGCGTCACGGGAGCCGCCACCTTCCACTCGCTGCCATCCAGCGAGTACTCCGCTTTGGCGATATTGTTGAGCGCGTCGGCGGCGTGCCACTTCACTTGCAGCTTGCCAGCCGCGCGCGCGGCCACTAGCGCCGTGACCTTCGGCGGCGTGTTATCGATCCAGAACGGGCTGCTCTCCATGCGCGCCGTGAGTGCCTCCGCCGGTGGATTCCCCGGCCCATCCGACACCGTCACCCGCACGCGATACTCGCCATCCGGATAGGCCGTGGAATCCCAGGAGATGTAGCGTTCCGACACCTTGTCCTTCAGCAGCTTCCATTCAGTCTCGCCAACGCCGCGGATCTCCACCGTGAACACCAGCGGATCTCCGTTGGGGTCCGATGCCGCCCAGCGCGTGCCGATGAAGCCTTTGGCGAATTGCATCGCCGGAGTGCCGTCCAGGGACATCGACAAACCGCTGCCGGAACCCGAGCGCTTACCGATCGGCGGCAGAGAGAGCGTCGGTTGGAAGGCGATCAGCGGCGGGGACGCGGGCGGAAAACGGTAGTTCGCCGGCGTCCCCTCGATCTCGTCGATGCGCGGCTCCAGGTTCTTGGGCAGATACGCCACATCCACCGAATCGAGTTCAGGCGATCCGCCAGTCAGCGTCGCTTTCCACTGCACAAAACGCGCCGCCGGAGAGCCCACGCGGCCGCCCTTGCCTCCGGCCGGCACCGCGGCCCACGCGCTCCAGTTCTTCTGCGGCCGGTCCAGGTTGCCGCTGCGCGTGGCCATGGCGACCTGTCCGCCGTTGAGGTTGGCCTCAAAGCTGAGGCGGCCCCACAATGAGTACATTCCGGAATCGAAGACGTCGCTTTCGACGGAGCCCTCGCGCTCCAGCCCGGGACCAATCTCGTACACCTTGCCCGTATTCCCCGTGGCCGCATACAGACGGCCATTGCGGCCCGCCTGGAACGCCGTGACCTGGGTTGCGGGCAGCACAAGCAACGATGTATATAAGGTGGGCGATTCGATGCGGTAGACGTTGCCCTTGTTGCCCGCGCCGAGCAGCGCGCGGCCGGTGGCGTCGAAGGCGATGGCGTACACCACGTCCTGCGCGTGTCCCCACACCCGCCGCGGCGCGCCATCGGGATCGATGCGATACACCTCGCTGCCGCCTGCCACACCGGCTGGAGCGGTCGAAGGTGGCGGCGCCGGCGCC
>JAPKZC010001099.1:1059-4503 GCA_026394025.1 Candidatus Solibacter sp. | reverse complement strand
GCGGCTCGGATTGGGGTCGCACAACCTTGGGGCAGGGGCACAAAAAAAGCTCCACACCAGGAAGGCGTGGAGCCATGAGTCTTAATGCAATCTGTCTCGGAGGATGACAGACCAGGATGATCCTAGCATTTAACGTTCACGAAAGCAATGTGAGAATCGGATCTAATTTGCGGGTATTGCGCTCCCCGCAGCCTAACGCAGCTCTTCCATAATCTGTTCCAAAGCCTCTCGGGAGGGTCTGGTTTTGGACTCGGGAAGGGTTCCGATGGGTACGTCCATCATGTTCAACTGTTCGATGAACGTGGGTTTCGCAGGGTTCACATATAGAACACCTGTAAGGACTTCGCCCTTGGCTTCGGCTTCTTCGAGGACGGCTTCGGCGGCCAGGCGGTTGGTGGGGTCGTAGTCGCGCTCGAGCTTGCGGATGCGCAGGTGGGAGCCATCGTGCATTTCGACGTCCATGACTTCCCCCTCGGGTATATCCACGGCAATTTCCTGGAAATGCGGCACGAAATCCAACTCGTGGAGCACGGTTTCGTGCTCCCTCATGTAGCTGTAGCTCTTGGTGGAGCCCTGGTGGTCGTTGAAAGTGACGCAGGGCGAGATGACGTCGATGACGGACATGCCTTTGTGGGCGATGGCGGTTTTGAGGATGGCCTGCAACTGCTTCTTGTCGCCGCTGAAGGAGCGGGCGACAAAGGTGGCGCCCCACTTGAGGGCCAGGGCGCAGCAATCGAAAGGCGGCAGATCGTTGACGGTCCCGGTTTTGAGCGTGGAACCGAGGTCCGCGGTGGCGGAGAACTGCCCCTTGGTGAGGCCGTAAACACCATTGTCTTCAATGATGTAGATGAGTGGCACATTGCGGCGCACCATGTGCATGAACTGGCCAAGCCCGATGGACGCGGTATCGCCGTCACCGCTGACCCCGATCCCCATAAGCGTGCTGTTGGCGAGCAGCGCTCCGGTAGCGATGGCCGGCATGCGGCCGTGGACGCCGTTGAAGCCATGGGAAAGCCCCAGGAAGTAGGCCGGCGATTTGGAGGAACAGCCGATGCCGCTGAACTTGGCGACCGTCCAGGGTTCGACCCCGAGTTCGTAGAAAGCCTCGACAACGCGTTCGGAAATCGAATTGTGGCCGCAGCCCGCGCACAAGGTGGTCTTGGTGCCCTTATAGTTGATGACCTCCAGCCCGATGTGGTTGACCTTCTTGGCCGGGGGAGGCGTGGCGGTGGTGCTCATTTAGTTGCCCTCCTGTTTCACGATGTCGTCGGTGACGGTGCGCGCATCGAGCGGCAAGCCGCCGTAGTAGCGCACGCTGCGCAATTTGGCGATCAGATCCGGGTCGAGTTCCAGGCGCATAAGGCCGAGCAGTTGGGCATCGCGGTTCTGGTCCACCACGTAGACGCGGTCGTGGCGGCGGATGTAGTCCAGCAGGTGAGAAGTGAAGGGGTACGCCTTGAGGCGCATATAGCTGGCGGCGATGTGGTATTCGTCGCGGAGCTGATCGCAGCTTTCGCGCACGGCATAATCGGAGGTGCCGATGGCGATGCAGCCGATGGCGGCGCCCTCGGCTTCCTGAATCACCGGTTCGGGAACGAACTGGCGCATGACTTCGAACTTATGCGCCAGGCGATCCATGTTGTTGATGTAGTCGTCTTCGCGTTCGGTGTATTGGGCCTTATCGTTGTGGCCGCTGCCGCGGGTGAAGTAGTACGCGGCGGGATGGTTGGTGCCGGGCAGGGTGCGGTAGCCGACGCCATCGCCATCCACATCGCGGTAACGCGCGAAGCCGCCGAGCCTTTCGAGATCTTCGGCGGAGAGCACTTTGCCACGCGCGATGGGTTTTTCGGGATAGGCGAACGCGTCCGAAGTCCAGTTGTTCATGCCGAGATCGAGGTCCGTCATGACGAACACGGGGGTCTGGAATTTCTCGGCGAATTCGAAGGCGTCGATGGACATGGAGAAGCATTCCTGCGGCGAGGCGGGGAAATACATGGGGTGTTTGGTATCGCCGTGGGAAAGCAGGGCAGTGGAAATGAGGTCGCTTTGGGCGGTGCGGGTGGGCAAGCCGGTGGAGGGCCCGACGCGCTCCACGTTGAAGATGACGGCGGGAATCTCGGCGTAGTAGCCGAGGCCGACGAACTCGCCCATCAGGGAGATGCCGGGTCCGGCGGTGGCGGTCATGGAACGGGCGCCGGCCCATCCCGCGCCCAGCGCCATGCCGATGGAGGCCAGTTCATCTTCGGCCTGTACGATGGCATAGGTCGCCTTGCCGGTTTCAGGGTCCATGCGGAAGCGCTTCATGTAGCCGATCATGGTTTCGACCAGCGTCGACGAAGGCGTGATGGGATACCAGGTGACGGCGGTACAGCCGGCGAACATGCAGCCCAAGGCGCAAGCTGCGTTGCCGTCGAGGATGATCTTGCCGGCGGTTTCGTTCATCCGCTCCACCTGCAAGCGGAAGGGCTCTGTAAACGTTCTGGTGGCGTACTCGAAACCGGCCTGGCAGGCGCCCCAGTTCAGTTCGGCGGCCTTGGCCTTCTTCTTGCCGAATTGTTTGTACAACGCCTGGCGGATCTCCGCCATTTCAATGGAGAGGAGTTTGGCGACCACGCCGTCGTAGATCATATTGCGGACCAGCTTCCGCAATTTGGCATCGGGGCACACCGGCGCCACGAGCTTATCGAAGGGGACGGGGAAGAAGTGGACGTCGCTGCGGAGCTCGTTGAGTTTCAACGGTTCGTCGTAGATAACGGCAGCGCCGCTATCCAGCTTCATGACGTCCTCGCGCGCGGTTTCGGGGTTCATGGCGACGAGGAAATCGATTTCCTTGCGGCGTCCGATGTACCCATGCTTACTGACGCGGATGGTAAACCAGGTGGGCAAGCCTGCGATGTTCGACGGGAACATGTTCTTGCCTGAGACCGGGATGCCCATCTGGAAGATGGCCCGCATGAGGACGGTATTGGCAGTCTGGCTGCCGCTGCCGTTGACGGTTGCTACCTGGATGCTGAAATCGTTGGTTACGGAGTGGGTCGGCTGTTCCGGCAGCGAATCCGCCGGGGATACTTCTAGAGTTGACATCGATTGGGGTTCCTTGTATCGGGGAGTGTGGCCCAGTTCACGGTTCTTTTGATTATATGCAAAATGGGGGAGGCGGTGGTGGGTTGAGAAATGTGATTCAACGCAGAGGCGCGGAGAGCGCAGAGATAAGCGCAGAGAAGGGCAAAGGGGGAGACGTCTGGGTTTAGGCTTCGAGGAGCTGGCGGAGGGCTTCGAGTTCGGCGTCGCGGCGGTGGTAGCCCTCGGCCTCCAGCACTTGCGCCACCCACTTAGCGTAGTCGGCGTCCTCACAGGCGCGCGAGATGAAGAAGTGCCGCTTGGCCGCCATCGATCGTCCAATCTACCATGCTCGATTAATTCGAAGCGATCTCATAGCTCACG
>JAPKZC010001099.1:0-1050 GCA_026394025.1 Candidatus Solibacter sp. | reverse complement strand
TCTTCTTTCCCGACGGCAGCGTGTAGGCGGGAAGCTGAAGGGTGATCTGATCGAGGCCTGGAAACTGCGGCTGCACGCCGGCGTAAAGTAGCTTCGCCGCTTGCCCTTGCACCACGATCTGCACGGTCTCCACGGCTGCCGATGTAGTTCGGGGAGCCGCACCCTCGGCAAAAGTCTGCGCCTTGCGTCCGAGGCCCGTCAGGTACAGAGCGATGGCGTCGCCAGGCCGCACGGGGCGCGAACTGCCGGCGAGGCCGCCATCGGTGAACTGCGCCAAAACGATGGTGTCAGCGCCATCCTTACGCTCCACAAATGCCATTCCCACCCGGTCCACGGTGAACGGGAAGGCCTGGCTCTGCGCCGCCAACTGCTTGTAGCCGGTATCGGTATAACGCTGCACCACCATCTGATGCATTCCCGGGGCAAGCGCCTGCGGCAGGACCGCGTTGATCTGCGATGCCGAGCCGTAATACAGGCGGATATTGACGCTATCCACCTGGACGATGCAGGCGCCGATCCGATCGGGCAGGGTGGGCGCGGCGCTTACCGGGTCCGTGCAGAGGTTGGCGCCATAGAGCGTGACGATCTCGCCCGGCGCCAGGCTGGCGGGCGCAGGCTGCAAGGCGCTGGCGAACGCCGGCCCGAGGCCGCCGAGTTGCGGGAGCGGCCACGCGGTGAAAGTCGCGGTCGGGTTGGTGGTCGGGTTGGTGAAGGTCTGGCTGACGGGTACGAAGCTGTACCCCTGCAACCTGGGCGTCAAGGTATAAGTTCCCGTGGAATCGAGATTGGCAATCGCGAAGTTGCCGCCCGCGTCGGTAGTCACCTGCCGCGTGACCGCGCCGGTGAGCGCAACGGTGACGCCGGCAACCGGGGTTCCGGTGGTGGTACGGAGCGTGACCTGCCCCACGATGGTGGCTGCGCCCGCCTGCGCCAGCGTGACGTTTTGGCCGCCGACCAGGACGGTGGCCGACCGCGGCATGTCCGGATTCGCCGTTACGGCAAGGGTCACGATAGCCTGGCCTGTGCCGAAGGGGTCGCCGGAGACGGCGA
>JAPKZC010000661.1 GCA_026394025.1 Candidatus Solibacter sp. | reverse complement strand
GTCGCCGGCGCGGCCGTCAGCTTCCATCTGCCCGAGGACGGACCGGGCGGGGCGTTCGTCAACGGACTGCGCACGGAAGTCGTCATCACCGACGCTCACGGGCGTGCCAGCCTGCACGGCCTGCTGGCCAACCGCGTCCCCGGCCGGTTCCAGATTCGGATCTTGGCCTCCAAAGAGCAAGCGCGGGCCGGCACCGTTTCCTTTCAGTATGTTGCCGAGCCCAGGGGCGGGGCGGCAGCGCTATCCGCCACTCCGGCCGGCCGCCGGAAGTGGATCGCGCTGGCGGCCGCACTGGCTGGCGGCGCCGTGGCCGGCATTGTGGCTACCCGGGGCGGCGCGCCGGGGCAGGCGGCGGCGCTGCCGAGCGCGCCGCTCCCGCCGGTTTTGAGCATTGGAACGCCCGCCATCACGGTGGGAAGACCATGAGAAGCTGCCGCCCCACTGCCGCCTGCCTGCTGCTGGCCCTCTTGCTGGCGCCCGCCGCAAGTGCACAATTCGACCTCTTCCTTGTGGAGGGGACCGCGCAACGGGCCGCACCGCCCCTTTACGATTTTGGCTCGCTTTATGCCAATGAATCCGCCTCCGCGCACTTTCGCGTGCGCAACACCTCCAACGCCGCGGCCACCCTGAACGTGCTGGCGGTGGCCGGTGTGGGTTTCACCCTGGTATCGCCCGCGCTTCCCATCGGGCTTGCCCCGCAGGGCGCCGTCGATCTGAGCGTCGTCTTCCGCGCCACCGATGCCGGAACCTACAGCGCCTCGCTCAATTCCGAAGGCATCGCCATCCTGCTTGCCGCGACCGTGGCGCCGCGCCTTACCTACCGTGTCGGTACCGGCGCTGGGACGGCGCTTACCGGCGCCGTGGATTTCGGCGGCGTCGTGCGCGGCTCTGCCGGCCTGCGCCGCATCACCATCCAGAACGATACGCCGCTGCTGCTCCTCATACCAGCCGTCTCCGTCCAGGGTGCGGATTTCGCCTTGCTGGCGCCGGCCCCCTCCGGGCAGGTGCTCGAACCGCATCAGGGTGGGGAATTCACCATCGCGTTCACGCCGCGGATCGCCGGTGTGCGGCAGGGGTCGCTCGTCATTGGCGACCGGAGCTACCCGCTGCTCGGCACTGGCGTCGATCCGCCGCTGCCCAAACCCGTCGTCTCGCTCGACCTCAGGCAGGCGGCCAGCGCCCAGCAGGGCGCCGTGATCATCCGCTTCGACGCCCCCGCGCAGACCAGCGGAACGGGCAGCGTGACCCTGGATTTCCGCGGTGCCGCCGATGCCGCCATCGCCTTCGCTTCGGGTGGCCGCGGTGCCACGTTCCCAATCGCGCCCGGAGATCTGCAGGCCGTGCTGCCATTCCAGACCGGAACCACCGCCGGCGTGCTTACCTTCACCGCGCAGATCGGCGGCTCGATCGACCAGCAGAGCGTGACCATCGCAGCCGCTTCGCCGGGCATCGCCACTGCTCAGGGAGTGCGCTCCGCCTCGGCGCTGGAGATCCGCATCACCGGCTTTGACAACACCCGCTCCCTCGGCGCGCTTTCCTTCCTGTTTTACGATGCCGCCGGCAACGCCATCGCGCCCGGGGCGATTCGCACCGATGCCACGGCCGATTTTGCCCGGTACTTCGCCGCCTCCGACCTGGGCGGCGTGTTTTTCCTGCGTGCCGTTTTCCCGGTGACCGGAGATGCCGCATTGGTCGCGTCCTGTGAGGTCACGCTTACCAATTCCGCCGGTTCGGCCAAAACCCAGCGCACCTCCTTCTGACCGGATCGCAGAAGGGAGGTGGGACAGACGGTCGGTCTGTGTCGCCT
>JAPKZC010000553.1 GCA_026394025.1 Candidatus Solibacter sp. | reverse complement strand
AGCGGCGGCGGGCCAGGATGGCTGCGCCACAAAGCAGGAGCGCGGCGGTTGCCGGTTCGGGGATCTCGGTGGGGAACGGGAGCGGGGCATACGGCTGCAACGGCACCTGCGCCGGGGAGGTGATGCCGGTCATGGGCTGGAGTGCGGGTCCGGATGTGGTGAACGGAAAAGGCGAGACTCCGGGGAGGGGGGCTTTTCCGGGGGGAAGTCCCGGGACGGCGGGCGGCGTGGGGGCGGTTGCGCCCGGGGGGCCGGAGGCGATGGCGGTTGAATGGCCGCCGGGCAGCGGTAGGGGGGGTATCCACAGGAACCCGACACCAACCGGAGGAAGCGGCAGAGTGGTGGGGTCGATTGGGCGGACGCCGGGCGCCAGGGGCGGAAAGGTGGGTTCCGGCAGAGGTAGAAGGGGCACGTCTGGAGGTCCCGGCAACGGCATGAAGCCGCGGGTGTGCGCGGCGTACGCCGACGCGTGCGGGCTGCCGGCCGGCTCGCCGGGCAGCCAGCCTCGCAGCAGGGGAGGGAAAATCTCGGGGACCAGCGTCGGTAAGAAGAACACGCCCGGCGAGGTGGCTGCCGAGGCGACTGGGTTGGCGGTTGGCGGCGGCTCGGCGCGGTCCAGTTCGATGGCGGACGGTTCACGGGCCTGCGTCGGGTCTTGCGGCGTGAGCGAAACGCGGTTGCCGCAACGGGCGCGGGCGGAGTGAACACCGTCGGTAAGCAGCGGCTCTTCGGCGGCCAGTTGCACTTTTCGCCGCGTCCAATAGGTGATGTGCATTTGGGCGCGATCGAAGACGGCATAGTGGGCCGCCGCCACGGAATCGGCGCGCAAAGCCGCGTCGAGTTCGGCGACGGAGTAAGCGCCGCCGCGGATCACGGAATAGGGATAGACAGCGCGGGATGGCGTCCGGATAGCGGCCGGACGGACCGGCGCGGGGTCAACGCGGTTGGCCGCGGGCGCGGCCGCCGAGTCCGGGACGTGCCAGACAAGCCTCTTCGATGTCAGCACCCAGTAGAGCAGGCAGTTGGCGCCCAGCAGGGCGGCACATGCAAGATACACGGATTGTGAGTTGCGGCGGCGGCGCTTGCGAGCCATGGTGAGCAGCCGTTCTTCTGAA
This sequence comes from Candidatus Solibacter sp., assembly GCA_026394025.1. Lineage (GTDB taxonomy): Bacteria > Acidobacteriota > Terriglobia > Bryobacterales > Bryobacteraceae > Solibacter. The sequence continues at coordinate 1,880 of JAPKZC010000553.1, read as the reverse complement.
TCGCGTCACGCGGCGATGGAGATCAAAGAGGGAATGCTCAGTGCCGCAACTTCATTGTGCGCGCACTACCAGGGCGAATCACAGTAGGGATAGCGCGTAGTTCCAATAGAACTTTGGTTGTACGCAGACAGAAAGTCCACGATGCGCGACGCGCCGACCCGTTGCAACGGAACCCACGGGGATCGGCTCCAAGGGCACGATCACTGAGAGCGGATGGTGGCGCCGAGTGCCAGGACGAGAGGCGCTTCCCATCCAGCGTGCCCCAGAAATGGCGCTGTTGAAGAAGAGCGCACTGGGCGCGGCTCTGGATTAGAATCATGCTAAAGATAGAGGTGTGCGATTCGAAGCAGTTCGGCCCGCAACCCTGCTAGACCTTCTGACTAGGCGGCAATGACTCCGACAACAGGCAACGCCACTCCAGCCAAGCGATTGGACAGCGAACGGGCCCAAGCCCAGCTCGAGCTCAAGGATCGGGCGCTGGCGGCTAGCGCCGAGGGCATTACGATCGCCGATTGCCGCTTCCTGCAGGGCCCCGGCACCGATCCCGCGACAGTGGATACGTTGCGAAGCGCGATTCGGGAAAAGCGGGAGGTTACGGTCCAACTGCTCAACTACCGTAAGGACGGTACCCCATTTTGGAACCGCCTGTCAATTACTCCGGTACGGGACGCCTCTGGCACGGTGACGCATTTCATCGGGGTGCAGTCGGACGTGACCGCGGAGAAGCAAGCGAGGGATGCGCTGCAGCACGCGAACGAACAGCTGGAGGTCGCCAGCCGGGCGATGAAGCGGGATCTGGAGGCGGCCGGGGACTTGCAGCACGCCCTTTTGCCAGTTGAATTGCCGCAGTTTGCGGGCATGAGTTTTGCCTATCGGTTCAGGCCATGCAGCGACGTGGGTGGCGACTCTCTGAATGTGCTTTGGCTCGACGACCGGCACGTTGCCATCTACATACTCGACGTGTCGGGCCACGGTGTGGCCGCGGCCTTCCTCTCCGTCACCCTGACGCACATGCTGTCGGCCGTACCGGATCGCTCCTTTCTCTATCATGCCGCCAGCGATGGCACGGGCAAGTACTGCGTAACGCCGCCCGCGGAGGTGGTTTCCCGGCTGAACAGGCACTTTTTATCCAACCCAGGCGTGTCGCGGTTTTTCACGATGATCTACGGGATTCTGGACAAGGAGACCGGAGACTTTCGTTATGTAGCCGCCGGGCACCTCGGTCCGATCCACTTCTCTCGCAGTGCCGGCGGCAGCATTGGCGAAACAGGTGGCATCCCATCCCAGTGGGACTTCTGGCCAGCGCCACGTATGAAGAGCATGCAGTGACTCTTTTGAAGGGAGACCGGCTCTATCTCTGTACTGACGGCATCATAGAAGCTGAGAACGACCGCGAAGAGGAGTTCGGCGTCGAACGTCTGCTGGAGGCACTCGAAGGGAGCCGGGATTCGACGCTTGGCGACAGCCTGTCGTCGGTAATGGAACTCGTCGAAAGGTGGTCCGGGCGGGCGGGCGCCGCGGATGATGCTTCTATGCTCGCAATCGAGCGCTGTGGCTGAGTCAAGAGGGCCTATCGGCACACAGAGGCGGCGCCGCATGTGCCGGGCGAATTTTGCCGGAGCAGCGGACGCGCACTGTTGCGAGGCCGCCGCAGGATGCACCGTGGATGCAAAGAACTGCCCCGGCGGCCCAGTTGTTTTCCGCGCTTCAGGTGGTTTTAGGACAGGGAAATCAGGACGTCCAGGCGCTGTCGCCGCGCCGTAAGCGTGGCCCTCAGGTAGTGCCACCTGCCAACACCAGGTATCGCAAGGGCACGGTCTGGATGTCTGGAGCCACTCTAGTCGAGGGCATGTCCGGGCCTGTCAACTCCGCTGGCCGCT
>JAPKZC010000441.1 GCA_026394025.1 Candidatus Solibacter sp. | reverse complement strand
TGACCGGGAAGAAGTGGCCCAAGCTCTTCGAAATCAAGCTGGTCAAACGCACTCAGTAGGACAAAAACAAAAAGGCCCGGGCACGGCAATTGCGCCGTGCCCGGGCCTTCGTGCGTTTACTCAGAAGCGGTAGTACGCGCCGATCTGGATGACCCTCGAACCGTAGTTCATTGAGGTGATCTTTCCAAAATTGACGCTATTGATGGTGGCGTTCGCAACCGAGCCGTAGTCGCCCGCGGTGGCCGGCGCGATGTAGAACGTGGGATGGTTCAGGACGTTGAAGAAGTCGAAATGCAGATCGAGCGTGTGGCGCTCGAAGAAGCGGAACTCCTTCTTGACGGAAGTGTCCCAGTTCCACTGCCAGGGGCCGGTGAACATGCGGCGTTGCAGGTTGCCCACGGTTCCCACGGTTGGGTTGGAGAAAACCTGGCCGGTGAAAGCGGCGGTACCCGGAGCGGATGCGCCGCGGCCGTCCGCGCCAATCATGGTCGGCGAGAGGAAATACGGACCGGTGCCGGTCATGAACACGCCGTTGGTCAACGGCTTCAGCGTCTCAAGCGTGGTACCGCCGACGTTGGCGGTGTTGGTGGCGGTAGAACGGGCCGCACGGTTGTAAGTGCCGTAGCCGGAGACAATGGAATACGGCGAACCGGACTGGTAGCTCCAGATGCCGCTCAGCGCCCAGCCGCCAAACACGGTGTTGGTGAACGTATTCCCCTTCCAGTGCTTCCCCTTGCCGAAAGGCAACTCGTAGTAGTAGTTGGCCTTGAAAACATGGGTCAGGTCATAGGGGGAACGCGCGTATTCCAAGCCTGGGTTGTTGTTGTCGAGCAGGGGCTCGGCGCCGGATTGGGAGTCGCCCGTGGTGTTGGAGAGCGACTTGCTGAACGTGTAGCTGAACTGCGCCTGCAGGCCGCCGCGAGTGCGTTTGGTGATTTCGGTCTGGAGGCCGTGATAGGAGGAGTAGCCGCCGTTGACCAGGTTGTAGGCGCTCTGGATGTTCTGGTTGGGGTAGAAATTGACGGTGCCGTTGGTCTTGCCCGTCATGTAGGTGTTGGCGAGTTCGCCGATCTGACCCTGGGTCAGATAGGAAATATTGGTGGAGTTGGCGAGATTGCCGCCGCTACCCAGGAGCGGGAAAACAGTCAATACCTGGCTGCCGGCGATGGCCGGGTTGTAGGCGCCGGAGCCGCCGTTGGCCAGGCGGGAGTTGCTCTGCGCGCGCTGGAAATCCGCCAGGAAGCCGTTGGCATTGAACAGGATCTGGTTCTGGTCCACTTGGCGCAACAGGTTATTGCCGTGATTGCCCACATAGCGAACGGTAGCGATCGCACCCTCCCGGAATTCATGCTGTATGCCGAGGTTCCACTGCTGTACGAACGGCGTGGACAAACCGGAATCCGGAAGCCCGATGCTGCCGGTGGCGGTGATGGCAAAGTTGTCGGCCACGGTGCGAGGTACCTTATATACGGCCGGCGGCACTGCGGGAGCATTGCTCAGATACGATGTCAGGTTGGTCTGGGTGTTGGCGAAGGACAGGCCCTGGCTATAACCGACAATGCTGCGCATGGTGGTTGCCATATTGTCGTTGACGTAGGCGATCATGTAGCCGCCGCGGACGGATGTCCGGCCCTTGCCGGACGGATCCCAGGCGAAGCCGAAGTTGGGTGCGAAGTTCTTCTTGTTGGCGGTGTAGAACTTCCGGCCGGAAGGACCGCCGATGAAATCCAGAGTGGCGTTGGGGTCAAGCACGGATGCCTTGGCGTCGTTGTTCTGCAAGCGCGGCGCCAGGTAGAGGCCGTTCTTCTCGTCCATCGGCGTCCAGTACTCGTAGCGCATGCCGAGATTCAAAGTGAGGTTCGGGCGGATCTTCCATTTGTCCGAGAAGTAGACGGCATGCGTGGTGTAGCGCAGTTCGCGGAGGTTGGTAGCGCCCGGCACGAAGCCCGAGGTGGCGCTGGTCACGTTAAAGGTCTGGGTGGAACTGCTGATGATGCCGGCCAGATTGGCGAACAGGTTGTTCGCCGTGGTGATGTCGGTGGAGGCGATGCCGGGGAAATCGGCCGCGGCAAAGCCGAGCGGGTTGACGCCGCTGATGCCCAGCGTATAAGTGGGCAGGATTCCGGCATCGTTGTAAGGCGCAACGCGCAGAATCTGCCCCTGGTATCCGAAGGAGAATTCGTGCTTGCCCTTGAGCCAGGTGGCGTTGTCCTGGATGTTGTAGGTATCCACCTTGCGTCCCTGATTCATGAAGGTGTTGACGGGATTGCTGAAGACCAGGCCGCCCAATTGATACTTGGGATACTCATTGCTATCCACGAACGCGGTGTCGGCGCGCATGAAGCCGCCGCGCAGTTCGTTGGTCAGAGTGGGAGAAGCAGTCCAGCGCCAACTGAGCGCCAGCAAGTTGTCCTTGATGGTGTTGCTGACCGGGGGAATGACGGAGTAGAACGCACCCTGGTCGTTGCGGTCGGTGGGATTGCTGATGTAGTTGTAGGTGCCGGTGAAGCTGTGCTTCGAGGTGAGGTAGTAATCGCCCTTGAAGACGTATTGATCGCGGAACTCATTGTTACGCGCGTTGAAGCGATAGCCCGTGGTATTCAAGCCGTCGCCGACGTCGGTATTGTTGGGCGCCGGAAGGGAAGCGATCATGCCCTTGATGGTGGGGTCGGCGGTGTATTGACGCAGGCTGGAGAGCGCCTTGGTCTGCACCACGCCCGCACTCCGGTAGGTGAAGATGCCATTCTTGGCGTTGTCGGTCAGAACCGTGCGATTCACGCCGCTCTGCCGCTTGTTCCGGTAGAGTTCGTAATTGGTATAGAAGAACAGCTTGTCCTTGATGATGCGGCCGCCGAGCGCGGCGCCCGGCTGATTGAGGCGCAGGTCGCTAATCGCCACTCCGGACTTGTTGTTGAACCAGTTATTGGCCGCCAGCGCGCTGTTGCGGTTGTACCAGTACACCGACCCGTGAAAGGTATTGGAGCCGCTCTTGGTGGACAGCACCATTTGCGATGCGCCGCCGCCGATGGAGGCGCCCGCATTCGAGGTGGAAATGGTGATCTCCGCAACCTGATCGATGGTGGTGCGCATGGGCGCATAATCCAGATCGTTGGTGCGGATGAAATTATCCTGAATGTTGATGCCGTCGAGGGTCACGTTGGAAAACGAACTACGCAGCCCGTTCACCGAGGTGGTGTTGCTTCCGGCAGCGACACCGGGCTGGGTGAGGAACAGCGTGCTCACCTGGCGCCCCAGGACGGGCAGGTTCTGCACCTGCGTCGACGTGATGGTGGAGGTCACCTCGGAATTAGAGAGCTGAACCGACTGAACGTCGGCAGCGACTTCGACGCTAATCGTGTTGGACTGGACTTCCAGCTTGATGGGGGCCAAGCCGGTTTCCTGTTGCGGGGCGACTCTCACCTGGCGAACCATCGCCTTCGTGAAGCCCTTGGTTTCCACGCTGATGTCGTAGATTTCCGGACGCACGGCCGAGAACGAGAACAGTCCGGCCTCGTTGGTGGTTCCGGAGAGCACCGGCTCTTTGCCGCCGGGAACGAAGATGTTCACCGTGGCACCGGGAATCGACGCCCCGGTCTGGTCAACTACACTGCCACTCAAACGGCCCGCGACCTGGGCATTCAAACCTGCCACGGCGAAGATGACCGTAAATAGCAATACGAGTGTTCGTAAGCGCAACATAAAGCTTTGTCTCCCTTTGGACCTAACCTCAACGGATGGATAAGTGGAGTACTCATAGCCCGATTGGGCTACAGTTAACCGAAATTATCACATTCGGATGTTGCACTCACTATAGCTGGTTGCACCATGGAATTCAAGTTTGGGGTAAATCGTTACACTCGGGAGGGTTAACTAATGAGGTAAACTGGCGCTTCACCCGACATCCTGGCGACGGCTTCGGCAGCAATGTAGCCACTTCGAACAGCGCCTTCCATGGTGGCCGGCCAGCCGCTGCGGGTCCAATCGCCGGCCAGATAGAGGTTGGGGAGGGAGCATGCGGTTCCGGGTCGCAGGCTCTCGGTTTCAGGGGCCGCGGAGAAGGTGGCGCGCTGCTCTTTCACGACGTGTGCCTTGACCAAGTTGGCGTCGTGGACACGGGGGAAAAACAGGCGCAGGTCGCCCACCGCGATGTCGATGATTTCCTTGCGGGAGAGCGCCGTCAGATCGCGCGACGCACTAACGACTAACTGGAGGTAGCGGCCACCGTCTTTGTTAAACATCCACTGCATGGTCCGGCCGAGCAGGGTGGCATGCGGCAGGGCAGTAACTTCGCGGTCAAACCATAAGTGCACACCCGTGATGGGTGAATGCTGTAAGTCCGGCGCCGGCAGGCCGACCGCCTCCAGTTTTTCGAAGGGCAGAGCGCAGATGTATTGGTCGGCAGTAAGTAGCTTGCTATCCACTGTGAAACCGGAGGCATCGATGCGGTCGACCGGCGAGCGGAAGTGCATGCGAACGTTGGGCATGCTGCGCCACGCATCGGCGGTGTAAAGTTGCCCGAGCGGGACACTGGGAATGCCCATCTCGTAGCCGTCGGCGGAGTTCAAGAAGCCGAGCCAGAAGACCTGGAAGCCGTGGATAGCGGCCATGCGGTCCAGGTCTTCGTTGACCGCGCTGACCAGCACCTGCCGCCAGAAGCGGTCGATGGCATGGGGCGTCTGGCGCTTCTGGAGGAGCCAGTCGAGCATGCTGATGCGGTCCAGATCCCGGCGTCGCGTACGTTCCCGGCGCAGGGCGAGGAGGGCGCGGGCGATGGCGAACTTATCGGCGGCGGAAAAGCACTTCATGGCGAGGAACGACTCGGTGAAGTGGAGCGGGGCGGGCAGGCGTCCGCGCTTGAGCACGGAGACGCGTCCACCGGGTTCGATGAAGTAGAATTCGCGATAGAAGGCGATGCGGTCGCGGACGCCGAGGCGCTGGTAGAAATCGAGCAGATTGACGCAGCAGCGGAGCAGCACGTGCTGGCAGTTGTCGATGGTCTCGGGGACCTCTTCGCCGCCGGCGGGGACGGCGTAGGAGGTGGCGCGCCCCCCCAGATAAGGGCGAGCTTCGAAGAGATCGACTTCCCAGCCGTCGCGCCCAAGAGCGGCGGCCGCCGCGAGGCCCGCCAGACCGCCACCGGCAATGAGCACTTTCGCCATTCAAGAGTAGTATGCCAAAACGTGGGATTAGACGAGCGATGCCGGAATCGGTCGTTGAATACCAGCAAGTGCGACATGCATGTCTCACTTTTCAGGACCGTTTTGCTGAAAACAAAGCTTTTAAGTATCATGAGTTGAGACAAATTTGTCTCAACTCGCCGGTTTTTTCCAACACGACAGGCCAGGAGGCCTGTCCTACCCTCCTATGCTCAGGATGACACACGGGGCTTGGGAAGGGGCGGTGGCATACCCGCCGAATTGGCTGTAATAGATTGATCAATAGGGATTTAAGAATTTTGGATGTTTGAGTGACCGACTTCGGCGGCGGAGGGAGAGTCCGAGCTTCCGCTCGGATGGACAAGGCGGAGCCTTATCCCACTGAGAAAAGGGGAATAAACCGGGTCGGTATTGCGTCCAAGGTTGTTGGGGGAATGTGGAAGAATCCCACAGAAGGGTTGGAGACGTCTGATTATCCCTCAATCGGGTTGGGTTATACTGTAATTTCAAGAGGCTGCTGATGAAGAAATACGGCAAGTTCGCTGCACTGATCGTCGTCGTGATCGGTACTCTCGTCTGGCTGGCAACGGCCGAGATGAAAGAGAACCAGACCTATTACAAGACCATCACCGAACTCGGACAGATGGGCAACAAGGTGTACGGCACGCGGATACGCGTTGGGGGGGATGTGGAAACGGGCTCGATCCAGCGGGTGGGGAGCCGGGTAGAGTTCGTGCTGGCGCAGGAGACCACCAAACTCAAGGTAGCGTATACGGGGACGGACCCGCTGCCGGATACATTCAAGGACGGGGCGCAGGCGCTGGCGGATGGCAAGATGGGGAAAGACGGCGTATTCGTGGCCAACCGGATACAGGCCAAGTGCGCGTCCAAGTATGAAGCCAAACCGGGGCAAGTGAAGCCGGGACAAACCGCTCCCAACATCAACGCGGGCAAATCAAGCGGCGTCTAGCAAACATAATAGAGGGCGACATGGAAAATCTGGGTTCGCTGGCCATCCTACTGGCCTTGTGTCTGGCGTTGTATGCCACGGCGGCGTGCGTGATTGGCCGCGTCAAGAACAAACCGTTTCTAATTGTTAGCGGAGAGCGGGCGGTCTATGGACTGTGGGCGCTGATCACGATGGCGTCCGGCATTCTGGTCTACGTGCTGATTATCAGCGATTTCCGCTTTGCCTACGTAGCGGCGCACTCCAACCGCAGCATGCCGATGCTGTACAAGTACGCGGCATGGTGGGGCGGGCAGGAAGGATCGCTGTTGCTGTGGAGCTTCCTGCTATCGACGTACACCGCGGTTGTGGTGTTGACGAACCGGCGGAAGCATCGCGACATGATGCCGTGGGTGGTCTGCGTACTGACGACGATTCAATCCTTCTTTCTGGTGCTGAACAACTTCATCGCCAATCCGTTCCAGATGCTGGCGGTGGACAAACTGATCACGTCCGTACCCGACGGCGCGGGACTGAGCCCGCTGCTGCAATACCCGGCGATGGCGATCCACCCGCCGATGTTGTACCTCGGGTATGTCGGCTTCTCGGTGCCGTTCGCGTTTGCCATCGGATCTCTGATCACGCGGCAACCGGGCGACGCCTGGATCCACACGACGCGGCGCTGGACGCTGGTGACCTGGCTGTTCCAGAGCACGGGCGTGATGCTGGGCGCCATCTGGGCGTATCACGTGCTGGGGTGGGGCGGCTACTGGGGATGGGATCCGGTGGAGAACGCCTCGCTGCTGCCATGGCTGAGCGGG
>JAPKZC010000872.1 GCA_026394025.1 Candidatus Solibacter sp. | reverse complement strand
ATACGCCGCAGTTGAACAACATTGTGCTGACCGCGCCGTATTTGCACGACGGTTCGGCGCGAACCCTGGAAGAGATCTGGACCGTGTTCAATCCCAAGGATACCCATGGGGTGACCAACGATCTCCAGAAAGACGAACTCAACGACTTGATTGAGTACTTGAAAATCCTATGAAACCGACCTTCGCACTGATGGTGGTAGCAGCCTGGACTGCGCTGGCAGCGACGCCGGAGATGCCCCGGGTCCGCTGGGAGAACTTCACAAAGGCCGACGGGCTGCCGGACGATCACGTCTTCAATGTCTGCGTGGATGGCGATCGCGTGTGGGCGGCGACGGAGAACGGTCTCGGTGTGTACGAGAAGGGCAAATGGAAGATCTACCGGCCGCAGGATGGACTGGTACACCGGGCCGTGCTGGGCGTGGCCGTCGATAAACGGACCGGAGTAGTCTGGGCCGCCACCATGGGAGGGTTGAGCCGCCTTTCGGCAGGCCGCTTCGAGAACTTCACGCAGCTCAACAGCGGGCTACCCAACGACGTGGTGTACGGCGTCGGTGTGGAAGGCGACCACGTTTGGGCAGCTACCGCGGCGGGCGCCGGCCGCCTCGATACGCGCACCGGCCAGTGGGCCTTGTTCAATGAACGCAACACACCCATGTACGAGATCTGGACCTACAACGTGAGCGTCGGCACGGGCAAGGTCTACTACGCGGTGTGGGGCGGCGGCGTGCTCGAGTACGACGTCAAGACGGAGCACTGGAAAGACTACAACGATCCGGACGGCGAAACCGAGATGGTAGTTCAAAAGGACCAGGGGCTGATTCATGAAATCACCACTTCTGTGAGCTACATGGAGAAAGACAAGATTTTGTGGGTGGCCACTTACTTCGGCGCCAGCCGCTACGACGGGCGTAACTGGAAGAACTTCCTGGAAAAAGATAGCGGCCTGCCCAGCAACTTCCTCAACCAGGTGAAAGGCGTGGACGGAAACCGCGCCTGGTTCTCTACCGACAAAGGGCTGGCTTACCTCGACAACGGGAGTTGGGCCGTTTATCGCCCTGCGCTTGACACTCACAAGCCGGAAATGCTGCTTCGCGACGAGGCGGGCAAGGTTACACAAGTCGCGACGGATACGGCGCCCGCGTATCATTATGTGCTGGCGATGGACTTTCAGGGAGACGATATCTGGGTGGCCACCGCCAAGGGCCTAAGTCACGGAATTCGCATTAGACAGGTGAAGGAGTGACCATGATCGCTCAATACGTTGACAAACCGCTCCCTGACGGTCGCGGCTCCGACTGGCTCGTCGCGACTCCATCGGAGCCGCGACCGTTAGGGAGCGGTACTGGCCTTGCCCGCTGCCTCCTGCTCGCGCTGTTCTCCGCCGCAACCCTCTCCGCCCAAACCACCAATACCTGCGCCTGCGGCGCCAACCCGCCGGGGCCGCCGCAAAACCGCGAACTGCACCCGTACGCTAATGCGCCGGCGGACATGCGGCCGTTCTCCAAGTTCACCGTTCCTTATTACGAGAATTACGGCAAACTGGTGGAGTACAACGGCTCGGCGCGCGACGTCCCCACCGTCAAGCCGGAAGAAGTGGACGAGGTCCGCATCGGTTTCCTCGGCCCGGTGGAGAACCACCCGGACGAGCGCCTCGGCAAGGCCATGCTCCACGGCTCACAGCTTGCCATCGAAGAGGCCAACAGCAGGGGCGCCTACGGCGGCAAGCCCTTCAAGCTGATGGTGCACAACGACCAGGCGATATGGGGCGCCTCCAGCAATGAAATGGTCAAGCTGGCCTACGACGACAAAGTCTGGGCCATGCTGGGCTCCATCAGCGGGGATTCCACGCACATCGCGTTGCGTGTGACGCTGAAGGCCGAGGTGCCCATTGTCAACAGCGCGTCCACCGATCCCACGATTCCGGAAACCATCATTCCCTGGTATCTCACCACCATCCAGGACGACCGCGTGCAGGGCTATACGCTGGCGCGGAGGATCTACACCGATCTGGGCTTGAAGAAGGTCGCGCTGTTGCGCGTCAACGACCGCTACGGCCGCTTTGGCGTGATCAAGTTCAAGGACGCCTCGCGCAGGTTGGGGCATCCGGTGCTGATCGAGCAGAAATACCTGGCCGCCGATTCGGACTTCCGGCGCGCGCTGCGCATCATCAACCAGTCGGGCGCTGACGCAATCGTGCTCTGGGGCGACGCGGCGCCGGCAGGCAACATCCTGAAGCAAATGCGCGAACTCGGCATGAAGCAGCGCGTCTTCGGCAGCTTCCGCGTGCTGGGCGACGACATGCTGCGCAATGCAGGGGATGCGGCGGAGGGCCTGGAGATCGTGTTTCCTTTCGACCCGACGCGCGACGATCCGGGCTGGCTCGCCTTCAACCAGCGCTTCGAAAAGCGCTTCGGCAGCCGCCCCGACGTGTTCGCATCCCTGGCCTACGACACCATGAACATTCTGTTGCAGGCGGTCTGCCGCGCAGGGTTGAATCGCGGCCGGATCCGCGACGCACTGACCGCCGTGGAGAGCTACAAGGGGGTCACCGGCGACATGGTTTTCGATCCCAACTGCAAGAACATAGTGCCCATGTTTCTGGCCACGGTTCGCGGCGGCAAATATCAGTTCCGCCGCTACCCGGTGCAGGTTCCCTACGCCAAGGTAGGTGAAGGCGGCGTGAACTACAACGGCCCGCCGCTGGCCGATGCGACAGCCGGCGCCATGCGCATCGGTATCTTTGGCCCCGATGCCGAAGCTGTGGTCGCCCGGATTTCACCGTTGCTGGCGCCCTACAAGGGACGTTACTCGTTGATCGCGGTGCCGTCGGATGGGCCGTGGGGCAAGGCGTCCACCGGTCTGGTCAGACTGATCTACGATCAGGATGCGCTCGGGTTGATTTCGACGGACCGCAACTCCGGCCACCTGGCGGAGCAACTTGCCGCCAAGTCGTTCGTACCGCTGATTGCCGTCTCCGACGACCACACGCTGACCTCGGTCAACATCCCATGGGTGATTCGTCTGCCCGCCGATACACCTGTAGAGGATGCGCTTTCCCGCTTCCTGGCGGCCGCCGAGAAATCGGGACCGAATCGCGGGCGGCTACGGGAGATCCTGTTTTCCCCCCACTGAGGGATAATCTCAACCAAGGAGCACTCCGAATGCGACGCTTTGTAGTCTCACTGCTGGTCTTCTGCTGCCTATTGCCGGCGCAGACCAAGAAAGTCATCGCCAACCTGCCGCCCGGGATGGTGAAGGAACTGGCGGTTTCCGCACCCAACGTGAGAATCGTTCCGGCACGCGGGCCGGAGCTTGCGAAGGAGATCGAGGATGCCGACGCCATGGTAGGAGTCACGTTGACGCCGGAGTTATTCAAGCGCGCCAGGCAACTGAAGTGGCTTCACATCTCGAGCGCGGGCGTGGAATCCCACGGGCGGCAGACCGGCCTCTTTCCGGAGTTGGTGGACAGCAGCGTGGTGGTGACCAATGCGAAGAACGTCTACGGCCCGCAGATCGCCGACCACGCGTTCGCGTTCCTGTTGGCGTTGACGCGCAAGTTGAACTTGTCGATTCCGCGTCAGCAGCTCGAAGAATGGCCCGCCGGCCGGGACGGAATGTTTGAGCTGGACGGCAAGACCGCGGTCATCATCGGAGTGGGCGGAATCGGCAGCCAGATTGCCCAGCGCGCGCATGGCTTCGGCATGAAGGTCATCGGCGTGGACGTACGCGACATCCCCACCAGCAACGTTCTCCAGCGCGTGGTGCCGCCGGACGCGTTGAATTCCGTTCTGCCGGAAGCGGACGTCGTCTTCGTCGCCGTGCCGCACACGGCGAAGAGTGAGGGCATGATGGGCGCCCGACAGTTTGAGCTGATGAAGCAGGGGTCGTACTTCATTGCCATGTCCAGAGGCAAGATCTATGACCACGGGGCCCTGGTGAAGGCGCTCGATAGCCGGCGGCTGGCCGGAGTGGGACTGGACGCGACTGACCCGGAGCCCCTGCCAAAAGGCCATCCACTCTGGAAGTTCCCGAACGTGATCATCACTCCCCACGTGTCGGGCGGCTCGGACAATCTGGAGGTGCGGCTGACCTATTTGGTCAAAGAGAACATTCGAAGGTTCGGGGCGGGGATGCCGCTGCTCAACATGGTTGACAAGAAAGAGGGCTTTTAGGACAGGAAACTATAGGACGAAGCGGTAGTAAGCGCCATCCTTCCTGATAGTGGCTTTCCGGTCGGCAGCGGCGTCGCCGCGAAGCACGTAGTAAACATCGGTCAGTACAGTGCGGTCCGATGCGGCATAGGAGTGCTTCAGGAAGCTGGTGTCCACGCCGGTGGCATCAACCGAGTCCATTCCTTGCACTACCACCACCCCACCGGCAGCGTCGCCCGCGCGGGGGTAACCGTGGAACGTCTTGGAGGCGATCAACGCCTTGTCCTCCGAGGAAGCGTACAGGGTGACTCGATTGGCCGTATTCAGGACTTCGGCGGCCATCTGCTCGAAGACCTCGGCGTCGATGTCCGGGGCAGTGAGCACCACCTGGTGGAATTTGGAGGTGCTGCCGCCCTTAAGCGCCAGCAGTTGAAGGGCGCGCGCCACGGCCCGGTTGCCCATGCTGTGGGCGATGATGTGCACCTTCTCGATGCCGGTTTGCGCCAGGTCTTCGAGGAACCGCAGCAGGTGCGGGACGGTCCAGTCGATGGTCGACTCATCCACGGTGTAAGCCGCGGCTTCGCCGCGGGAGGGCCAACTGTAAAGAATCGGCACGCCAACGAAGGGAAGGTCATAGGCGATCTGCGCCATGCGCCGCGCGCCGTCTTCAAAGGTGACGTTATATCCGTGTACGAACACCAGCGCCTGTGGACCACCCTGGGAAGCGCTGGCGAAAAAAGCCGCGCGGTCGAGCGGGGACACACTCATCAGTACGACATGTTTCTTGGGGTCCTGCCGGAACTCCCCCTTCTTCCAGGAGGGGTTTTCCAACATGGACTTCACATGATCGGCGGGAATGCTCACGTCGCAGGTGCCATAGGTCACGGTTCCCCGAGGCGCGCGCTGTCCGGTGAAGAAATCGGCGGGCTTGGTTTTGCCGGACGCCCTCCGATCGGTGGCGAAGTGCACGCTCACCGTCTGATACGGCCGCTTTTCGGGCGGCGTTGCGCGAGGGCCCGTGCCGCCGCCGCGCTGGACACTGACAGGGGTCTCGATAACCCGCGCTATTCCAAACGGAACGCTGACACGCACAGTGTCAGGCGGAGGAGGCGCGGTCGGTGGTGGTGGCGGCATCGCTCGGCCGAAACCCTTCTTGGTCGAAGCCGGTGTGCCTCCCGACTTACGCAGCCAGTTGCGCACCGCGGGATAGCCGGTCAGTAGCTCCAGGATCTTGGCCGCGATCTCCTTGGCCCCTTTCTTGGCGACTTCCGCCAGCAGCCTCTCCAACTCCTGCTTCACATCGGGCGCGGCCACACCCAGCAAGCCGTCGAGGAGCGGGAGTACCGCTCGCGCCTGTTTGAGGATTTGTTGATCGGTCATTGCTTTAGGCTCCGTTATAACAGAACGCCGCCCACTCCGTGATCGCGGCTTGTTCACGCTGTTCCGGCTCGCGAAGGCGCAGCTCGCTCCACAGCCCGGGGCGATCTTTGAAGTGAGCTGCCTTCTCGTCATTGGTGGTGTCGCGCAGCCAGCTTTGCGTGGTTTGCAGGGCATGCGGCGGTGAACTGTTCTCCTGGCACAGGCACTGGTAGAACCGGGCGACAAACAGCAGAGTACTGAAGCTGTCGATGGGCCACAGAGGGCTGATCACGCCCTTGACGCCCGCCGCCAGCATGCCAGCCGGAAGACTGATGGTCGGGAAGCCCGGTCCCCATCTGTCCCGTGTCGCACGCGGAGAGAACGGCGAGAGCAACGTTGCTCATGTCGACCCCGAACAGATCGCGCAAGGTCAGGAATTCGCCGCCCGACATCAGGAAGCCGTTCTCCAGCGGCTCCGCCAGATTTGCGCGGCCGTGGCAGGAAAGATGCAGCACGTCGCAGTCTGGAATTCCCCGCAACACCGCGTCGCGCCGGGCAAGCCTTCTGCGCAACGTCTTCCTGGCCGCGAAGCCTGCGGCAGCGGCTCCCACTTCCGCCTTGGAAAACGGCAGCGGCGGCGCCTTCACGGGAGACGGCTCATCCACGCACAGAATGGAGCCGAGCGCGGCGGGCGCCTCGGGCCGGAGCGACGCCACGCTGGGAGCGTAGCGGATGGTCAAGGCATCGGCTGCGTAGAAACGGCCCGTGGGCCGCGACGGGTCCTCCTTCCAGGCGGCGTGCAAAGGCAGCATCCCCAGATATCCGCCCGCGACCAGCGTGACCTCGTTCGCGGGATGCAGCGCATCGATCAGCGGACCCATCACCGCCTCCCACAACCAGCGGCAGAACGATCCCAATTCCCGTTCCCACCGTATCGGATCGCTCTCCCTGAAATCGAAGTTCTGCTCCAGCCATAGGTTCAGCATTTCTTCCCGCAAGTGCGGGAAGGAGAGCGGCTCCACGGCGCCATCGCGGACCAACAAACCATAGCCACCGTCCACGTCCTCCAGATAGACCAGCGGATGACTGGACACTTTCTCCGTGATAGACAGAAAGGTGACCTGCTCCGGCCTGCGATCCAAGGCCTGTGCAGCCAGCAACCCGCGCCCCCTTTCGAGCGCCACCATGGCCCTGCCAACCTGGCCCGAGCGCAGCAGAGATGAGGCAGCGAGAGCCCCCAACCCTTGGATGCGCTTGAGGCGCAACTCGCGCGACAGGCGGTCGCGCTGCGAGTCGAGTACCTTCTGATGCGCATCCATGGCGGCAAGAAGGGCCTCGGCGGTCTCTTCCCACTGCTGGCGCTCGTGGGCCCACGCTCCCCACTGGATACCCGACTCGAGGGCAATCATGGGCACTTCCGCTAAAGCACCCCGCACAGCCTCGCGATAGTAAGCGATTCCCTGGGCGAGATCGGCCTTGCGCTTGAAACGGGAACCGTTTCTCTGACGCAACAGGCCGGCTAGTAGCGCCAGCGCAGCGGAATACACACCGGAGCTCGGGATCAGGTTCTTCCGCGCCAACCTGGCCAGGTCCACGGCCCGGTCGATATCGCTCTTCTTGCTCGAAACCGCGAATCGCGCGGCCAGCGCTTCGCTGGCGGCCATCATCTTGTTGGAGGCTTCGCTCCCGCCCTGTGGCAGCAGGCGTAAGGCTTCGAGCAGCGCGTCAATCGCCACGTCCAGGAACTCCGGCTTCTTCATCTC
>JAPKZC010001001.1:3660-4795 GCA_026394025.1 Candidatus Solibacter sp. | reverse complement strand
GGGATGGCGAGAAACACGATCAGGGATTCGCGCCGGCCCAAAGTGATGGCGATCAGGATGCTGACTGAGATTACGGCGATCAGCATGTGCAGCAGCAGTTCATTCGATTTCTCCGCGGCAGTCTCGCCGTACTGCCGCGTGATGTCCAGCGTGACGTCCGAGGGGATCGCAACGCCCTTCAGCGGCTCGATGCGGCGCAACACCTGGTCCGCGACCTCCACCGCATTGGTGCCCTTGCGCTTGGCAATCGAGATCGTCACCGCCGGCAGAGATTCCTTCGACGTCGCATTCACCATGCGAACGTACTCAGTAGGTTCCGCGCCACCGTCGGTGACTTCCGCCACATTGCGCACGAACACCGGCTTGTCACCGGTTACTCCGATCACTACGTTTCGAACGTCCTCGGAAGTGCGCAGAAACTCGCCGGTTTCCAAAAGGTATTCCCGATTTCCCGAATCGAACTTGCCCGAAAGCAGGCGTCGATTGGAAAGCCCCAGCGCGCCCACCACCTGCAAGGGCGACATGTGATAGCCCGCCAGTTTTGCCGTGTCCAGCACGATACGTACTTCGCGCCGCTGTCCGCCCATCAGGGTAACGGCGGAAACATCCGGCACCTGTTTGATGGTGTCATCGAGTTGGGCGGCGATGCGGCGCAAATCGAAATCGTTGTAGCGGCGGCTGGAGAGGGTGAGGGCGAGAATCGGCACATCGTCGATGGAGCGCGGTTTCACCAAAGGCTGCGAAGCGCCCGGCGGGATCAGGTCGAAATTGGCGAACAGCTTTTGGTTCAGGCGGACGATGCTCTTCTCTTCGTCCTGGCCCACATAGAAACGCACGATCGCCATCGACATGCCCGGGCTGGATGTGGAGTAGATGTACTCCACGCCGGGGATCTCCCAGAGGAGCTTCTCCATGGGCTTGGTGACCCGCTCCTCCACTTCATGTGCCGAGGCGCCGGGCATTTGAACGAACACATCGATCATGGGTACGATGATTTGCGGTTCTTCTTCGCGCGGCAGTTTCCACACAGCAAACGCACCAATAAGCAGCGCCGCGCAGATCAGAAGAGGCGTCAGTTTGGAGGAGATCCATGCTTGGGCAAAGCGCCCCGCGGGACCCAGTTGGCGGGGTGCGC
>JAPKZC010001001.1:347-3633 GCA_026394025.1 Candidatus Solibacter sp. | reverse complement strand
CCTGCAATCCCACGGGCATAGGTAGCACGACCTTTTCTCCCGCGTTCATACCGGACAAGATTTCCACTGCATTGCCGTTGTGTCGTCCGGTGGTGACCAGCCTGGTGTGCGCTACACCGTCCTCCAGCACAAATACCGATTGCAGTTGGCCACGCTCCATCAGGGCGGCAATCGGGATGGCTATTACCTTCTGCATGCCCACCGGGAAGATGGCCCGCCCAAACATGCCGGTACGCAGCTGCGGCGTCGCTGGAAGGTCGAGCTTCACGATGTAGGTGCGCGACGCGGAGTCCACCGATGGCACGATCTCAGAGACGCGCGCATTCACTTTTCCGCCGGTCGCGCCGATCGCGACCTCCACCGCCTGGCCCACGCGCACGGAGGCCAGTTTGGATTCGTCCACCGACGCTTCCAGGCGGTAGAGTCCATCCTGTTCGATAGTGAGCAGCGGCGCGCCCGGTGTGGCCAGGTTGCCCGGTTCCACCGTCCTGGTAATCACCACGCCGGCGAATGGCGCGGTAATCTTGGCGTAATCGCGCATGATTCCAGCGGCGCGAATCTCCTGCTCCACCGTCGCCATTTTGGAGTTGATTTGAGTGCGGCGGGAGCGGATCATATCGTAATTTGCCTGGGCTGCCTTCAGGCGCCCCGAGGCTTCGTCCAGTTCCTGATTGGAGATCGATTTCTTGGCCGCCAGCTCTTCCATGCGCTTGAACGTGGTTTGCGCCAAATCCAGATTGGCTTTAGCGGCGGCCGTGGCATTCTCCAATTCGGGGATGGCGCTCTCGACCTCGGCGCGGCCGGCTTCGGCGCGGTGCAGATTCGCGTCCAGGTCCCGCGCGTCCAGGATAATCAACGCCTGGCCTTCGCGAACATGATCGCCCACTTGCGCGCCCACCTGCTGGACGTATCCCATCACTTTGCTCGACATCGTGGCTGTGGTGCGCGCGCGGACGGTGCCGGTGGCTTCGTAACTGGCGGGCCAGTCTTGCGTGGTAACCGCCGCCACCTGCACCGCCACCGGTGGAGTTTGCGGTTGTGTGGCGCGGCGCGCGGGTTCATTTCCGCAGGATGTCAACAGAAGAACCGGGATCGGTAGAAACATCAAATAGGGCTTCATCTAGTTCAAGACCTCCGAATCCGCGTTGAGACTTCCCGCGGCAAGTTCGAGCATGGTGGCGGCAATCCGCTGATCGTGGATGGCTGCCAGGTATCGGGTACGGCTTTCCAGCACGGCGGTTTCCGTGCGCAAGAGGTCAGTCACGTTGTTCATCCCCGCTTCGTACCGGTTCTGCGTGATGCGAAGGCTTTCCTCGGACTGCGCAACGGCCACCTTGGCCACCTCGATGCGCTGTTGGGCTGCCTTCAGGCCGGCGTAGGCACGCCGCACTTGCAACCGGATTGCCGAATCGGTTCGCTGTTCATCGAACTCGGCACGCTTCACCAGATGGCCGGTTTCCGCGATGCGAGCCTTGTCCGCCGACCCATTGAAGAGATTCCAGCGGAGCGAGACGGCAGCCAACCAGTTGGTTCCGGCGCGCGTGACAAAGCGTTGCCGGTCCGCCTCGAATGCCCCCCGGAAACTAACTTGCGGCAGCATCGCGCTGCGTGCGCCGTCCGCCTGGGTTTGCGCCAGGCTGGTGGCCAGATGCGTCTGGCGCGATTCGGGGCGCGAGGCGGAAGCGGAAGCCTCGATGGCCTCCAACGCCAACTGGGGAAGGTCGAGTGCGGCTAGGGGCGTAGTCAGCGCGTGCGGCGTGTCCAGCGGCAGCCCGAGCGCATCGTTGAGCGCCGCCTTGGCCACATCCACATCGGCGGCCCGATCAATACCCTGCTCCGTCACCGCGGCCAGGTGCACGCGGATGGACAGCACATCGACATCGGTGGACATGCCGGCGGCGCGCACCGCATCGGCACGCTTCAGGTCGGCTTCGGCGGAGCGAACGGCCTGCTCGGCGGCTTTCAGGTTTTCCGCCGCCAGGACAGCGCCGTAATACGCGCGCGTCGCTCCGGACATGACATTCATCTGTACCAGCCGCTGTTCTTCGCCGGTCATCTTCTGGGCCAGTTCGGCGGACTTCACCGCATTCCGGGTTTGGCCTGCATCATATATAGGCTGATCTACCGTAACTTGGGATTGAAAGTTGTTGAGAAAATCCGGCCGGTTCAAGGGGCCGATGGAAAAATTCTCAGCACCAAACTCGTGCTGCGTGAGCAGCGAACTGAAAACGAAGACCGGGTTGTTACTGCGCGCGAAGGATTCCGAGTAGTTGATTTTTGGGAGCATACCTCCGCGGGCCTGCGTGATTCGGGCCTCGGAAGCTCGCGCTCCCGCGTTTGTGCCGGCAATCGCCTTGTTGCCTTGAATAGCGAGGCGGACGGCTTCGCGGAGCGACAGTGAATCCTGCGCCCACAGGGGAACGGCGAGTAGAAATACCAGAGTGGTTCGCATAAGCATAAATCGGATCTGTATTGCGCTTCTGTTGGAAAAGATGCAGATTCGCGGCGGAAGGTGACACAGCGGCCAACCCCAGAATCACCTCTTTTCTCGTGTCACCTTTGCCTGCCAGTTGCATCCTTGAGGGTGGAAGCTCTTATGGAAGTCACAATTCAGCACCGCGGAGACGTGAAGTTCGAAGCCAGCACGCGGGGTCACCGCGTGATGTGCGACCAGCCGGCCGAGAATGGTGGGTCAGACAACGGCATGACGCCGCCTGAATACCTGCTGGTATCCCTGGGGACCTGCGCCGGGTTCTACGCCGCCCAATATATGAAGACAAGGTCATTGGCGCACCAGGGCCTGGAAGTGAAAGTCAGCGCGGAAAAGGCGACGCAGCCGGCGCGACTCGGGCAGTTTCGGATCGAGGTCATCGTTCCGGGACTGGACCCGCAACATCAGGCCGGCGTCCTACGGGCGGTGAAGGCGTGCCTGATCCACAACACCCTGATCCACGCGCCCTCAATCGAAACCGTGGTTACCACGCCGGTTGAGGTGTACGCCGGTTAAGAACATCCGGCCGGCAGGCTTGTTCAGCATGGAACAGCACCCGGAGAGTTGCCAAGACGTCCTCGCACTGCTTTCGGACTATGTGGATTTCGAACTGCCACTTACAGGTTGTGGAGAGGTCGAAGGGCATTTGGCCGACTGTGCGGCGTGTCTCGAATTCGTAGAGAGCCTTCGTTGCGCGATCGCCCTATGCCGCGCGTACGCGCCCGGTGCATGGCCGGCTCCCTTGAGTAGTCTGGCGCGTAGCGAACTGGAGGGCGCATGGCGAAAGATGCTGGC
>JAPKZC010001001.1:0-340 GCA_026394025.1 Candidatus Solibacter sp. | reverse complement strand
CGGCCCGCGAACACCCGGCAACAAAATGAGTCGGCCGCTATCCGCCCCTTTCGCCCTACCTGGTAACAAGCGCATTTCCCTGGTTCGCCTTCTCGCGGTCTTCCTCAAAACCGGCAGCATCGGATTCGGTGGCGGAATGGCGGTGATTGCGTTGATGGACCGGGAGTTCGTCCAGAAGCGCAAACTGCTCACCGGGGAGGAGTTCCTGCACGGCGTGGGTCTGGGACAGATTCTCGGATCGTTTGCGGTAAACGCCGCTTTTTTTATCGGCTACCGGCTATTTGGACTGGCAGGAGGCATCCTTTCCGCAAGCGCGTTTTTAATACCGTCATTGGCCTTG
>JAPKZC010001150.1:5674-8953 GCA_026394025.1 Candidatus Solibacter sp. | reverse complement strand
CCGTGAATCAGCAGCACCGGCGAGCGCCAGGTACGCACGCTCGCCATGGGCGAGGATTCAAAGGCGGTGCGCGCCGCGTCGCTACCGGCGGTATTGGCGGTAATCCGCGTACTCCAATCGTGGACGCCGTGGAAATCCACGCCGGCGGCGAACAGGCTGGAAGCGCGCGCCAGGCCGAGCGCCGTCAGGTAACCGCCGTAGGACCCGCCCCACAGGCCGATGTGAGCGGGGTCGACATCGGCGCGCCCGCGCAGGTAGAGGCCGGCGCCCTCCACGTCGCTGAATTCACTGGCGCCGCTGGCGCCATAGTTGACCGCCTCGCGGAAGTTGAGCCCGTAGCCGATGCCGCTGCGGTAGTTGATGGAGAGCACCACGTACCCTTGGCTGGCCAGGTATTGGTTCATGCCGTAGGCGTTGTTGTAGTAATCCATGTAGTGCCAGCCGAGCCGCATTTGGCGGCGCGATCCCCCGTGCATGAAGACCAGCGCGGGATGCTTTGTGGCGGACGCACTGGCGGGCGGCAGAAAAAGCTGGGCATGAACCGGCATGCCGTCGCTGGCGGTGTAGATCACCTGCTGGGGGACAACCAGGTCCCCGGTGGGGAAATCGGCGGGGATGGTCTCGGCAGCTATTTCGCGGCTGACCGCGCCCAGTTGGATGGTGGCGCGCGCGGGACGCCTGGCATCGGCGCGGATGTAGGCGAGGCCGCCCGTCAGCAGAGCGGGCGACCATTCCAGAGTGTCGCCCTTCGTCACTGCGGCCGGTGGACTTCCTCCGGCGCTCGACACCCGCCAGATGTGGCGCCGGTCGATATCGTCCTGGTTCGAGGAATAGACGATTTCGCTAGCGTCCCCGGAGTAGCAGACGTGCTCCACTTCGAACTCGCCGGGCGTAAGCGAGATCGGGGCGCCACCCGCCGTGCCGACAGAGTAAAGATGGGTCCAGCCGTCGCGCTCCCACGGAAAGACGATGCGGCCGCCGCCGGTCCAGGCCAGTTGACTGTCGGCGACCACCGCGCGGAACACGCTGCCCGCGCCAGGTTCCGCCTTCCAGACCTGGCGGCCGGCGCCGTCGGAGGCGCTGGCGGCGCGGATGGCCCAGGGATCTCCGGCACGGCGTGCACCACGCCCGCCGCCTCCCGCGCCGCTGGTCATGCGGGTGAATGCCACCTGTGTGCCGTCGGACGACCAGGTGGGGTTGGCATCGCGATCCACGCTGGGGTCCAGGTAGCGCACGGACTTGGAGGCGAAATCGTATACCGCGATGAAGCTGTGATTGACCCGGTCGCTCACATAGGCGAGTTTGCCGCCGTCGGGCGACCAGCGGACATCACCCGCGGTCACACCGGCGCGCGCCTGAACCAGCAGGGAGGCTCCGCCCGTGCCGGAGAGCGGCGCTGTCCAGATCTGTCCGCCCGACAGGTAGGCCAGCCTGTCGCCCTTCGGCGACACCACCGGCGAATGTCCCGCGCCGATTTTGCGGGGCGCTTCACCGGGGGCGGCGATCCAGATGGATTGATCGACGCCGGCGGGGTCCGCCATTGGGTTGGGGTCCGGGCGTCCGAGAAATTCCAGGTCGCCGCCGCGCACGTACACGACGGCTTTGGCGTCGGCGGTCCAGCGGAGTTGGCCCAGATCCTGGCCGTCATCCTGGGTGTAGTTGGTGAGGCGCACGCCCTTGAAGTCCGGGGCCGCGGCAATCCATACGTTGCGCGCGCCCCGCTCGTTGAGCAGCCACGCCACCTTGGCGCCGCCCGGCGCCGCAATCAGTTCGTAGGGAAACGGCGCGGAGAGCACCTGTTCCAGGGTGAAGGTCCTGGCCAACGCCAGGGATGCTAGAAAAACACCAGCCAGCAGTGCGCGTTTCATGTTGAACTAGTCTACTCCAGTGGACGCCTCGGGCGTGGTATGCTTTTCAACTAGCGAGGGCATCGCCTCTGTGGACTTTCCCGTCAATTACAATCTGTCTGTAACGCCGGCCTCTTCCAGGCACGTCCCTATACTTATCGCTATGTGTTGTTGACGTGGACTCATGTTCGAACTCCTGTTCAAGTATCCGGCCAGCATTTTCCATAAGGGCCAGTTCGTCTTCCTGACGCCGTGGCCGGTCTGGGTGCTGGCGATTGCCATATTGGCCGCCACCGGAGCCCTTTTCTGGCATATACGGCGCAATCACGGCATGCTCTCCGGAGCCCGCCCACTGGCCATCTGGCTGCTGGAAAGCGCCCTGATCGCGCTCATCCTGTTTCTGCTCTGGCACCCCGCGCTGAGTATCGCGACACTGCGCCCCCAACAGAACGTGGTGGCGGTTCTGGTGGACGATTCGCGCAGCATGGGCATCAACGATTTGTCCGGGACGCGCGAGGCGGCCGCCCAGGCGACGCTCAATTCCGGGATCCTCAAGGGTCTGAGTGACCGCTTCCAGGTAAGGCTTTACAAGTTTGGCCGCGAGCCGGAGCGAATTCAAAAACCCGAGCAACTCACCGCGACTGCCCCGGCCTCCCGCTTGGGCGAAACGCTGGAGCGCGTGCTGGCGGAATCCTCCTCGCTTCCCCTGGGTGCCATCGTCATGTTGAGCGATGGCGCGGATAACTCGGGCGGCATCGACCTGGCGACCATCGCCGCAATCCGGCGGCAGCGCATTCCCATACACACCAGCATCGGCTACGGCAAAGAGCAGCCTGGTAGGGATGTGGAGATCATTGACGCCGTGGTGCCGGCGCGCGCCCTGCCGGATTCCAAGTTGACGGCCACGGTCACGCTGCAAAGTTGGGGCATCTCCGGCAGCAAGAGCAAGCTGACCGTGCGCGAAAGCGGCAAGGTGCTGGTGTCGCAGGACGTCACCTTCAAAGAGAACGGACAGTTGCAGCCGGAGACCCTGGTGTTCAGCGGCGGGACGGCCGGGCCGAAGACAGAGAGCCTGCTCAACAACAAGATCACCCGCGTGGTCAACGTGGAGGCGCGCAAGCCGCGCATCCTTTATATACAGGGTGAACCGGTGTGGGAGTACAAGTTCATCCGGCGCGCGATTGAGGACTACCCCGATATCGGCATCGAACTGCCGAGCATGCTGCGCACCACGCAGAACAAGATTTACCGGCAGGGCATCAAGGACGCCAAGGAACTGGAAGACGGCTTCCCTGCCAAGCCCGAGGAGCTGTTTGCCTACCAGGGTTTGATCATTGGCGGCGTGGAGGCGAGCTACTTCACCGCTCCGCAGCAACAGGCGATTCGCGATTTCGTGGATCGGCGCGGCGGCGGACTTCTGCTCATCGGCGGG
>JAPKZC010001150.1:2394-5660 GCA_026394025.1 Candidatus Solibacter sp. | reverse complement strand
GGCGGGCGCGCTTCGTTGAGCGATGGCGGGTGGCAGAATTCCCCGATGGCCGATCTGGTTCCGGTCCGGCTGCCCAACGAGCGCGGCACGTTCCATCGCGATTTTTCGAGTGTTTCGCTGACCGCGCAGGGAGCGCAGGGCGTGCTTTGCCGCCTGGACGAGAATCCGGCGCGCAACGCCGAACGGTGGAAGAAGATTCCACAGATCGCCAACTACCAGGATGCCGGCGAGGCCAAGCCGGGCGCCACGACGCTGCTAGAGGTGACGCCGGCGGGTAAGCGGGCCCAGCCGCTGCTGGTGACCCAGAACTACGGGCGCGGGCGCACCGTGCTGTTCGCCACCGAAGGTAGCTGGCGCTGGAAGATGTGGCTGGACCATGCCGACAAGACTCACGCCACCTTCTGGCAGCAGATGTTCCGCCACTTGGTGAACGACGCTCCGGGGCAGGTGGTGGGCGCCACCCCCAAATCGGTCTTGAGCGATGAGACCAGGGTGCCGGTCCGCGTGGAAGTGCGCGACAAGCAGTTTAAGCCCGTGACCAACGCCAAGGTGCAGGCGCGTTTCCTTCAGCCCGATGGCTCCAGCGCGACAATGGAACTTTCGCCCGTTCCCCTGGAAGAAGGGATATACGGCGGAGAATGGACGGCGGAGAAGCCGGGGTCGTATGTGGTGGAGATTCTGGCCGGGCAGGAAGCCGAACAGGTGGGCAAAGACGTGTTAACGTTCCGCCGTGAGGACGGAGTAGCGGAGAATTTCCACACTTCGCAGAACAAGGAACTGCTGGCCAAGCTGAGCGAGCAGACCGGCGGGCGGTACTACAAGCCCGATGAGGCGTCCAAGTTAACGAATGAGATTTCCTACTCGGAAGCGGGGATCACCACCCGCGAGACCCGCGATCTCTGGGATATGCCGGTGATCTTCCTGTTGGCCATGTCGATGCGTGCCTCCGAATGGCTGTTGCGCAGAAAGTGGGGCGTCGTATGAAAACCCTGGCGCTGCTGCTCCTGTCCGCACTCTCTCTGCCGGCGGCAACGTTCTACGTGACTATCGCCGGTCTGGGCGGGGAAGCGGACTACGCGCAGCGCTTCAAAATGTGGGCCGACGATATCGATGGCAGCCTGAAGAAGGCCGGCAGCGACGCCTCGGTGACCACCATGAATGCGCCCCAGTTGGAGCAGATCCGCACGCGGTTCGCGGAACTCGTCAAACAGGCCAAGCTGGCCGATTCCCTGGTAGTGATTCTGATCGGGCACGGCAGCTACGACGGGCGCGAATACAAGTTCAACATCCCGGGCGCCGACATTACGGCGGCGGATCTGGCGGCCATGATGGACCGCGTTCCGGCGCTGCGGCAACTGGTGGTGAACATTACCAGTTCGAGTGTCGGATCCATCGAGCAGTTGCGGCGTCCCAGCCGCATCGTGATTTCCGCTACCAAGACGGGGTCGGAAAAGAACGCTACCAACTTCGCGCGCTATTTCGCCGAAGCGTTGCGAGAGCCGGCGGCGGACACCGACAAGAATGAATCGGTCAGCGCACTGGAAGCTTTCCGCTACGCGCAGACGAAAACCACCGAGTTCTTTGACACGCAGAAGCGCCTCGCCACCGAACATTCGGTGATCGAGGACACGGGAAAAGGGTTGGGCGAGCGCACCGCCACGGCGGAGAACGGCCAGGGCAAACTGGCGGCGGCCTTTACTGTAGTGCGCCTGGGGGCGAATGCCGCCGCTGCCCGCGACCCCAACAAACGGCCCCTCCTGGACAAGAAGGAACAGCTCGAACAAGCGATCGAAAAATTGAAATTCGAAAAAGCCGCGATGCCGGCCCAGGAGTATAAGCGCCAGCTCACTCAACTCCTCCTTGACCTCGCCAGAACGCAGGAGGCCCTCGACAAACCGTGAGGGAGAGCCAGTGAAATACCTCCACCGGCTGGGCGCCGTAACGCTCTTGCTTGCTCTGACCCTGCCCGCGCAAACCCTGGATCAGGCGGAAGCATTGTGGAAGGCGCGGCGCTTCAAGGAAGCCAACGAGGTCTTCAAGCAATTGGAGGCCAAGGACCCGAAGAACCCGGACTATAAGGTGCGCTGGGGCCGCATGATGCTGGAGCACGCACAGCCCACGGACGCGCAGGATCTGTTCGGGGAAGCGCTGGAGATCAAGAAGGATCACGCGGGCGCGCTGATGGGCCTTGCGATTGTGGCCTCGGAGAACTTCGAAGGGCGCGCCGGCGACCTGGCCAAAAAGGCCCTGGAAAGTGACCCCAAGCTGACCGAAGCGCAGGAACTGCTGGCCCGCATTGCGCTGGAAGACAACGACAACGCAAAGGCCACGGAAGAGGCCAAGAAGGCCCTGGCGATGGACCCGAATTCGCAGCAGGGCAAGGCAATTCTGGCCACCATCGATTGGCTTGCCGACAAGAAGGAAACCGCCTGGGATCCACGTACCGCCAAGGGCTACGAAACCGTCGGCCATTTCTTCGTCATGAACCGGCGCTACGAAGAGGGCATACAGTATTTCCGCAAGGCGATTGAACTGGACCCGCAGCTCTACAGCGCGCGCTCCAAGCTGGGCGTCAACCTGATGCGCCTGGGGCAGAGCGATGAGGCCTACAAGCAACTGGAAATCTGCTACAACAACGACTTTCAGGACGCCGCCACGCGCAATTCGCTGAAGCTGATGGATAGCTACAAGAATTTCGTCACCTTCACCACCGACCGGACCGTCCTCAAGCTCGATAAGAAGGAAGCGGAACTGCTGCGCCCCTACTTCCAGAGTGAGCTGGATCGCGCCATGGCGACCTACGAGAAGAAGTACCGCCTCAAGCTGGTGAAGCCCGTGCAGTTGGAGGTGTACCCCAACCACGAAGACTTCGCGGTGCGCACGCTGGGCATGCCGGGACTGGGCGCGTTGGGCGTTACGTTCGGCTACTCGGTGGCCATGGATAGTCCCTCGGGACGCAAGCCCGGGACGTTTCATTGGGCCTCCACTCTGTGGCATGAATTGAGCCACGTGTACACGCTGACCGCCACCGGCCACCGCGTGCCGCGCTGGTTCACCGAGGGACTGGCCGTGCACGAAGAGACCGCCATCTCCCCGGATTGGGGCGACCGTCTGAGTCCCGACGTAATCAGCGCCATCAAGAACAAGAAGCTGCTGCCCGTCGCTGAGCTGGATCGCGGGTTCGTGCATCCGGTGACGCCGGGTCAGGTCGTCGTCAGCTATTTCCAGGCCGGCCGCATCTGCGATTACATCAACGAGAAGTTCGG
>JAPKZC010001150.1:0-2359 GCA_026394025.1 Candidatus Solibacter sp. | reverse complement strand
TGCAGTTCATGCTGCGCGATTTCGGCGCCGGGGAAGCCACCGCGTCGGTGGTCCGCAAGCAATTGAAGATCGAACCCGACGAATTCGATAAGCGCTTCCTGGCCTACATCGAGGCTGACACCAAGCATGCCGTAGACAATTTCGACGAGTGGAAGAAGAGTCTGAAATCGCTGGTGGAGAAGTCCACCGCCAGGGATTGGGATGCGGTCATCAAGGAAGGCACGGCGATCCGCGACCTGTATCCCGACTACGTGGAAGAGCACAGCGTGTATGAGACGCTGGCCGAGGCCTACCTGGCCAAGGGCAACAAAGCGGCGGCCATCGCGGAGTTACTGCGCTACGAGAAGATCGGCGGGCGCGAGCCGGAATCGTTAAAGCTGCTGGCGAAGAACCTGGAAGAGGCGGGCCGCGCGGCGGAGGCCGCCGCAGCGCTGAACCGCCTGAATTTTGTCTATCCGATGGACGCCGCTGCGCATCGCAGCCTGGGGGGCCTATGGCTGGTTCAGGGCAACATCAAGGGGGCGATCCGCGAATTTGCCGCCGCACTGGCGCGCAATCCGCAGGATCCCGCGCAGGCGCACTTCGACCTGGCCCGCGCCTATCACGCGGACAAACAGACCGAGCAGGCGAAGGAAGAATTGCTGGCCGCCCTCGAAGTGGCTCCGGGGTTCCGCCCCGCGCAAAAGCTCTTGCTGGAATTGAGCACAACCGAAGACAGGATCAAGAAATAGAAACGGACAAAACATGTCAACAGTGACCGAGTTGGAGCCGGAAGTTCTCAGATCGCGCATTGAGCGCTTTCGCCAGGTGCAGAGCGAGATCGTGACGCAGGTGCGTCGCGTGATCGTGGGGCAGGAGGAGGTACTGGAGCAGGTGATGATCGCCCTGTTTGTGGGTGGCCACTGTCTGATCACGGGCCTGCCCGGCACCGCCAAGACCCTGCTGGTGCGGACCATGGCACAGACCCTGGGCCTAGTGTTCAAACGCATCCAGTTTACCCCCGACCTGATGCCCAGCGACATCACCGGTACGGACATTATCGAGGAAGACCCCACCAACGGACGCCGCACCTGGACGTTCGTGCAGGGACCCATCTTCGGTAACATCCTTCTGGCCGACGAAATCAATCGTACGCCGCCCAAGACGCAGAGCGCGCTGCTCGAAGCCATGCAGGAGCGCAGTTGTACGGTGCGCGGCAACATGTACATGCTGCCCAGCCCGTTCTTCGTGCTGGCGACGCAGAACCCGATCGAACTCGAAGGCACGTATCCACTGCCCGAAGCGCAGTTGGATCGCTTCCTGTTCAATACGGTACTGGATTACCTCACGGCCGACGAAGAGATGACGGTGGTCGATCTGACCACGGTGACCACGGTCTGTACCGCCGACACGGTGACCAATGCCCACGAGATCCTGGATTTCCAGCAGTTGGTCCGCATGGTGCCGATTGGCGCCAGCGTATCGCGCTACGTGGTGGACATGGTCCGTGTGACGCGATCGAGTGACGAAAACGCCCCCGACTTCGTCAAGAAGTACGTCAACTACGGGGGAAGCGTCCGCGCGGCGCAGTTCCTGGTACTTGCGGCCAAAGCGAGAGCCTTGATGAAGGGCCGGTATCACGTGACCTACGAAGACGTCCGGGCGCTGTACTGCCCGGTGCTGCGGCACAGGATCTTGCTGAACTTCCACGCAGAGAGCGACCGGTTGAAGCAGGACGATATCCTGAAAAAAATTCTGGAATGGAAGCCGGCGCCTAGAGAGTAGAGACGATCGAAGGTGTGAATTCAACGCAGAGGCGCAGAGACGCAGAGATAAGCGCAGAGAAATGCAGAGCAGCACATTAGCGGCGCGCGCGGTGGTAGTGGATCTCAATGGGATCACTCGTAAGATCATTGCGGCTGCGATTGAAGTCCATCGACATTTGGGGCCTGGGCTGCTGGAATCGGCATATCAGGAATGTGTTTGCTATGAATTGAGCCAGATGGGTCTTTCATTTGCCCGTGAAGTTCATTTGCCTCTCAACTACAAGGGACTCCATCTGGATTGCAGTTACAGGATTGATTTACTCGTGGAGAACGCAATACTGGTGGAACTCAAATCAGTCGAGCAGATACTGCCTATCCATTCGGCCCAACTATTGACATATTTGAAAGCATCCCATAAGCAAGTCGGTCTGCTCATCAACTTCAATGTCCGCGTCTTAAAGGACGGTATCAATCGAATAGTGAACGACTATACCGAGTCAACCTGATGCGAACCGCCACTCTAGTTCTCATGTCTTCTCTGCGCTTATCTCTGCGCCTCTGCATTGCTATCCCCAAATCCTTTGTTATTTTTCACAAGTTTTATGCCGCCTTGG
>JAPKZC010000910.1:1684-2568 GCA_026394025.1 Candidatus Solibacter sp. | reverse complement strand
AATAAGACGGACCGTTGACGCTGTACCCCAAATCCACGCGCAGCGGCCCCACCGGCGTCCGGTAGCGTATTCCGAAGCCCACCGCGTGCACCATGAAATCGAAATCCCGAATATCGCGCTGACTCTGGCGCAGCGAGAAATTGCTCAGGCTGGAGTAGATATTGCCCATATCGTGGAAGATCACGCCGCCGATATTGTCGCCGATCAGCGGAAAGCGAAGCTCGGTCTGATTGAACAGCAGGAACAGGCCGCCCAGCGGAAGTCCGGTGGTGGGGTCGCGCGGCCCTGCCTGGTTTTCCGGGAAGCCGCGATGCGAAGATCCGCCGCCGCCGAAAAAGCGCTCCGGCAGCGGGATCACGTTGAGTGGATCGCCCGCGTTATGGAACGCCCCGATATCGCCGGCTTCCGTGCTGCGCGCCAGCACCAGTCTCTTGCCAATGGGGTGGTAGGTGGCATTGCGAGCCAGGAAGCGCAGGAAGTTGGGCTGCGAGCCCAGGCGGTTCTCCGCCAGCCCGATATCGACTGTATTGTAGATCCCCTTGTGCGGCTCCAGCGGATCGTCGCGGCGGTCGAGAATCCACCCGAAAGAGACCATCCCCACGCGCACCGGCTGCGACAGCAGCGGGATCAGCAAGGGCGTGATCTTGAGCGTCGCCTGGTCCACGTCCACCCGGCGGTAGGTGTAGCGGTAGAAGACCGTGCTGGCCTTGGAGAGCCGCTGCGTAAACTGCACCGATGCCTCCGCGCGCGTGTAGGAAAACGTGCGCACATCCTGCGAGTTCTCGAACAGGGCGCTGAAGGACAAGCTCAGGTTCTCGCGGTTACGGAAGCGGGGCCAGTTGTAGCTCAACACGCCACGTTGATCCAATGTGGAGGCACGCGTG
>JAPKZC010000910.1:0-1609 GCA_026394025.1 Candidatus Solibacter sp. | reverse complement strand
GCGCGCCACGTCGAGCGAGACACGCGCCGAAAACCCGGTCTGGCCGGCGCCCAGGCAACTCTGGCATCCGCCGATGCGCGCCAGTTCCGCGCCCACGCCGGCGGCCAGGGAATAGCGCGCCGCTTCTTCCATGTTGTACAGAACGTATTTCCGGTCGGTTTGGCCATCGGGATTCTCCACCGCCGCATCCACCTTGGCGAACACTCCCAGGTCGTACAAGCGGCGCTGCGTCTCGGTGATGGCGATGGGTGAGAGCGGGTCGCCCGGATTGATGCGCAGAGTGCGCGCCACCATGCCGGGCCGTGTGACCTTCAACCCTTCCGGATTGATCAGCACCTGGCGCACGAACTGCTGCAGCCCTTCGTGCACCACGAAGCGAACATCCACCCGATTGGGTTCGGCCGCCGGCTTGGAACTCCACTCGAACGTCGCCCGCGGAAAGCCGCTCTCGAAATACTCCGCCAGGATGGTGTCGCGGTCCACCGCCACGTTGAATTCGCTGAACGGCTGTCCTTCCGACGAACTCAATTTGGCGAGAATGCGCACCTTGTCCAGTTGCTCCACTCCGTCCACCTGTACCCGGTTCACCAGATACTGCGGCCCTTCCTGAACCTCCAGCGTGACGGCGATATTTCCTTCCTTGCCGAGATAGCTGTCGGTCGAATGAGGGATCACTTTGACATCGCGGAAGCCGTTCGACTCGTATAGGTTCGCGATGTTGTCCCGGTCTCGCCGCAACAGACTCTCGCTGTAGCGGCCATGCGGGAACTGCAGGAAACTGGCGGTTTGCAGGTACATGCGTTCTCGGATCACGTCGCTCGAGAAGTATTGGTTGCCCGTGATGGCGATCGCCACAAGCTTGTGGCGGCTCCCCGTGTTCACCAGAAAATCCACGTTGGCTTTGTCGTTGATGACTTTCTGCTGTTTGAATTCCACCTGAGTGTCAAAAAACCCCTGGGATTGGAAATGGTCGCGCAGGTTGCGCGCACCCTCTACCAGCAGGTCGTGGTCCACCGCGTGCTCTTCAAAAACCGGAATCAGGCGCCGCAGCTTACCCTGCGAGATACTGGCGCCGATGGTATTCACCTGGATGCGCGGTCCCGCCTCTATCCGCAGGGTGGGGATCGCCCGGTTCGCCGCCGCGTCGTAGTTCAACGATTCCAGCGCGACTTTGGCCTCCAGCCGGTTCTCTTTTTGCAGCAGCGTGCGCACCCCGTCCAGTCCCTGCCGGACACGCAACTGCGACACCGGCTTCCACGTGTGAATGATCCAGCGGCGGAATTTGGTGGCCGTCACCACACGTGCCGGGTCCATCTTGAAATCACCCAGCAGCACCGGCGGTCCGAAACTGGCGCGCCGTCCGCTATCGATTTCGAAGCGGATGTTCACCTGTTGGTGCGCCGGGTCGTAATCGAACACCGGATGGATGTCGCTCAGGTAAAAGCCGTTGCCTTCCAGCAGCCGGCGCTGGCCGTTGACCGCCGTGTCCAGATTGTTCTCGGTGTACGGCTGCCCCAGGTCCAGCCGGGTGGCGTTGCTCAACTGGCCGCGGTTGGGCGGATCGTCCACATTGCCCGACACCGACACGTTACCGATGAACCAACTGTTG
>JAPKZC010000642.1 GCA_026394025.1 Candidatus Solibacter sp. | reverse complement strand
ACTTCTTGCCGGCGAACAGGTCCTCCACCGAGAGCGTCGCGACGCCGTAAATCCGCCGCGTTTCGCGGACGCCGACCACCGCGGGCATCCCCGCCTGGAACAGCCCGATCTCCTTGCCCTCCACCTGCCACCGGCTCTCGCCGTGACGAAAGGCCGCGATGCCGAACACCGGCATCAGGACGGCCGTTACGTCCTCCATCTGGCGCAACAGCGCCGCCCGCAGTGCCGCGCGCGCCGCCAGATTGAGCAGCGCCGCTGCCGCCGTGAGGTCCTTCCCGGCGTCCAGCCACTGGCTGAAGAAGAAGCTCCAGAGGTTCGGTGCGCGCTCCAGGCCGCGCGGCTCGAACTCGTCCACGGTGAAACCGAGATCGCCCGCCAGCCGCGCCGCCGTCCGTACCGCCGCGCGGATTTCCGGGTCCACCGGCACCCCCGTAGAACTGCTCCCAGACGCCAATCCGCACCGCGTCCAGCACCGGCTCGCGCAGCGGCACCGGCACCGAGAACGCGTCCTGCCCGTCATACCCCGAGAGTACCGAAAACAGCAGCCGCAGATCCGTCGCCGTGCGCGCCATCGGCCCCACCACCGTGACCAGCCCCACCGGGCAACCCAGCGACGGCGTGTGCCCGGTGCCCGGAATCCGTCCGGGCGTGGGCTTCAGCCCGGCGACGCCGCAGAAGTGCGCCGGTACTCGGATGGATCCGCCGCCATCGCTCGCCACCCCGCCGGCCGAGCACATCGCCGCGATTGCCGCCGCCTCGCCGCCGCTCGACCCGCCAGGCGTGCGGGCCACGTCCCACGGGTTGTTGGTGCGCCCGGTGATGGCGTTATCCGTGTCGTACCGCATGAGCATTTCCGGCGTGTTGGTGCGCCCAATCACAATCGCCCCCGCGGCGCGCAAGCGCGCCACCACGGTGGCGTCTCGCGAGGCCGGTGTCAACGGTCGTTCCACCGCCCCGACGCGCGTCGCGAGACCCGCCATATCGAAGCTATCCTTCACCGTGACCGGGACGCCGCGCAGCAACCCGCGCGTGCCGCCCGCTTCCAACGCGCGCGCCGTTGCCCGCGCCTCCTCCGCCAGCACCGTGACGAACGCATTGATTGACGGATTGCGCTTCTCGATCCGCCGCAGGTGTGCGTCCACCAGTTCCAGCGGCGAGATCAGCCCGTCCCGCACCATCGAGGCCATCAGAGAAAGAGAAGACCGGTAAGGCACGAGAGAATTGTGCCACAAGTGGAAATTGTGGGGCGGACCGGCAGGCCGCGAGGGAGCAGGCTCGATGTCGCGGTCCGGTTGCCTTCCTGCCCGCCCCACAACGGGACAGAATGTCCCGTTGGCCGTCGAAGAGGACATTGTGTCCCAAGCCTCAGAAGGCGCGCTCATGAAACTAAAGGGTTCGTGAGATGGAGCCCGCCATGCATTGGTGTTAACCGTGCATATCAGAAAAACAGCTCTTCTTTTCCTCCTGGCTGCGACCCTCGGATTCCCGGCTAGCCACAAGGTCTCGCGGGATCTGACTGGGGTTCCGCCGGACCAGCAGGTCTCCGTGATCGTCCGCTACACACGCCAGCCCGAGGCAAGGCACCACGCCAAGATGACCCACCAGGGCGGTAAGCTGAAGCGCACTCTGGAACTGGTCAACAGCGCCGTCTACACCTTACCGGCTGGCGCGCTGGCCGATCTCTCAAACGATCCCGACGTGGAATACGTGGCGCTGGATCGCCCCGTGGCGGCGACGGTCGATTACGCGAACCCCGCCATCAACGCCAGCATCGCCCGCCAGTACGGCTGGGACGGAACCGGCGTCACGGTGGCGGTGATCGATAGCGGCATCATGGACAGCCACCCCGATCTGCGAACCTCGGCCGGGGCCAGCCGCGTGGTCTACGCCGAAAGCTTCAATCTGACGGAGGGCAACGATGTGTTTGACCGCCATGGCCACGGCACCCACGTGGCGTCGATCCTGGGCGGCGATGCTTCGCAATCGACGGGGTCGCAATATACCCGCACGTTCTGGGGAACGGCGCCTAAAGTCAGGTTCGTGAACCTGAAGGTGCTGGGCCGCGACGGCACCGGTACCGACAGCATGGTGATCGCGGCCATCCAGCGGGCCATCGCTCTGAAGAACACCTACAACATCAAGATCATCAATCTCTCGCTGGGCCGTCCGGTGATGGAGAGCTACACGCTCGATCCGCTGTGCCAGGCGGTGGAGCAGGCCTGGAAGGCGGGCATTGTGGTTGTCGTGGCCGCCGGCAACGAAGGCCGCAACAATTCCAGGGCAACCTCGGGCTACGGCACTATTACCTCGCCGGGCAACGATCCCTACGTGATCACCGTGGGCGCCATGAAAGACGTGAAGACCACGTCGCGCGGCGACGACCAGATGGCGAGCTACAGTTCCAAGGGTCCCACGCTGTTCGATCACGTGGCTAAGCCGGATCTGGTGGCCCCGGGCAACAAGATCATCTCCGCACTGCCCACGGGCCTGGCGCTGACCAACACCTATCCCGGGAACAAGGTGGCGAACGGCTACTACATCAGCGGCGGAACCTCGCAGGGGTCCGACTACTACTTCGAGCTGAGCGGCACCAGCATGGCCACGCCGATGGTGGCGGGCGCGGCGGCCCTGCTTCTACAGAAGCAGCCCGGCCTCAAGCCGGACCAGATCAAGGCCATACTCATGAAGACGGCCACTAAGAACTTTCCGGCCACCAGCGTGGCCACCGACCCGACCACCGGCCAGGTTTACACCGTCACCTACGACTTGTTCACGGTGGGTGCGGGCTACCTCGATGTTTGGGCGGCGCTCAACAACAACGACACCATTTCCGCCACCAAGACCGCGCTCTCGCCGTCAGTGGCCTACAGCAGCTCGCTGAAGAAGGTGGTTCTGACCAACGGCAGCAATATCGTGTGGGGCGACACGGGGCTGGCTCTCAACATCGTGTGGGGAGACAACATCGTCTGGGGCGACAACATTGTGTGGGGCGACAACATCGTCTGGGGCGATTCCACTATGAGCGGCTTCAACATCGTCTGGGGCGACAACATCGTCTGGGGTGACGGAACCGTGTCGGGTGAGGTCATTGCCATCGCCATCAAGGGGGAACAGTAGATACCATGAAGGCGGCGAGCGTTTGGCCGGTGTTCCTGGCGGCGCTATCGTCAGCGATCTTCTTATCGCCGGCGGCGCAGGACACCGTTCCCCAGGGTGACGCCACGCCCGACCTCGTGGTGGCGGGCAACCAGGCGGTTTCCGCCATCGGCTCAGGCGCACTCGCCCTCGAATCTGTACCCGCAACACGTGGCCGGCGGCGGCAATTTCCGCCCACCGGAAGCAGCATGGCGGCGCCTGTAGCGGCGGGCAGACTGACGCCCGGCCAGGTCAAGGCTCGCCAGATGAAGACGCCCACCAAGAGTGTTCCGTCCGTAACCATTGCCACTGATCCGGTGAGCCAGGTGATGTACGCCAGCGCGTATGACTTCCTGACTGTGGGCGCCGGGTATCTGGATATCAACGCTGCCCGCAACAGCCCGGAACTGGCCCTTGGGCCGGTCCTTTCCCCAACCACGGTCTATGACGCATCCACGCGTACGGTTTCGCTGGTTTCGGGCTCCTCGGTTGTTCGGGACTCCATCCGGGTATGGGGTTCCAGCGTGATCTGGGAATTCAGCGCGGTCTGCGTGTCTTCGGTGGTCTGGGCCGACGCCTTTGCCAGCGGGGGCGAACGGACCTCGGTTCTGGGAGAGACGTAACCCCATCAATGCATTAATGCTCCTGAGCCCGCGCGCCGATAAGTAATTGGATCGTTCACGCGGGCCTTTCCATCGAGAGGCGCCTGGCCATGAAGCGACTCCACCGGCTTTTGGGAATGGGAGTTGAAAAAAAGAATCTCGGGCACTTGCCACCGTCCGCCAGAATCTACGTCCTGGCGGTCACCGCCACTGCTTTGGCTGTGGGCGGTCACAGTGCAAGCACATGGCGCACCGTTGACATGGGCCAGTTTCTCTTGTACCTGGCCTGTGGAATCCTGTGTTCGAATCTGAAAGTGGGCCTGCCGGGTATCACCGGCACGCTGTCGGTCAACTACCTGTTTATTCTGGCCGCGGTCACGGACCTGACGCTGGCTCAGACCGTCGCTATTGGCTGCACCAGCGGGGTTGCGCAGCTTGTCCTGCGAGCCCGCAAACGCCCCCGCGGAGTCCAGGTGCTCTTTGCGTTCGGCAGCCAAACGCTCTCCTCCGCGGCGGCGTATGTCGTTTACCATGCAGGTTGGATGCCGGATGCCGTGCCCTTCCGGTTGCTGGGGGCTTCGGCGGCGTATTTCCTGTCGAACACGGTTTCGGTGGCGGCCATCATCTGCCTGTCGGAGGGCAAGCCATTCAAGGCGCTGTGGCGCGACAGTTTTTTCTGGACCGCGCCGCATTATCTGGCGGGCGGGGCATTGGCGGGGCTGTTTCACTACTGGAACGAGTACGCCGGCTGGGAAACCGCGGTGCTGGTGTTCCCCATCGTTTACCTGGTGTACCGTTCCTACAAACTGTATCTCGGCCGCCTGGGGGAGGAGAAGCGCCATGTCGGAGAAGT
>JAPKZC010000400.1 GCA_026394025.1 Candidatus Solibacter sp. | reverse complement strand
GACTGCCGCTTCGGCGGTCTAATTCATTGGCGGGAACTGCTTGCAGTTCTCCACTGTCGACCGGAGCCATCTCTCGGATTATGCGCGATCCTCACACGCGGTGGAAATACATCTCGTCGGTCTGAGGCGGAGCCTCGTTAGTGTACTTGTCGGTGATGCGCTCCAGCGCCTTGCGGAAGAACTTCTCGGCATCCGCGTACCGGGCCTTGCGGAAGCAGGTAATGCCGAAGGCGGTATTCACCCGCACGTCGCCCGGGTCGCGGCGGAGAGCTTCCTCCCAGTAGGGGTCGGGCTCCTGGCCGGGAGTGTGAAACTGCTGGATGCGGAGACCGGTCAGGTACAGTTCCTCGGTGGTCTTGAGTTCCTGGGGCGGCAGATAGCCCTCCACGGGCTTCGGCATGGGTTCGGGTTTCAATCGGATGGGAGAATAGGAGACGAGTTCCTTGGCTCCGTCTGAAAGCGAAGCGACAAGGTCGTGCTCGTCCACGCCGGCAGGTACGGGGACCTGTTTCAGATACGCCTTGCCCGGACTAATGGCAACCTTCTCCTGGAGCAGGATCCTATCGCCCGCCTTGAGCATCACGGTGGCTGCGGAGCGAGCGGAGGTGGCGTAGAAACCAACCTTCGCATTCCCATCCTTCACATCGAGGTTGACCGCGGCGTCGAGATTGGCCTTCTTCACGCCGCCGATGTCGCGGAAGGGGTACCAGTTCATTGAGAANNNGGGGTACCAGTTCATTGAGAAGGTCTTGGTTTCGTAGGGTTGCAGCCAACTGTAGTCGGGTTGGTTGTCCGAATAGGCGCCGGTCATAAGTTCCATGTACGGGCCGTCTTCGTCGGTCAGAGCACGATCCCAGATTCGGCCGTTGGCGCCGTTGCCCCAGGTCCACAACTTCTTCCCGGGCACGACATTGTGGTCGGCCACGCTCATGATGCCCGCCTGCTTGCCGTGGTCGTAGCCCGCGAAAAAGTCGTCGTCATAGTTCCAGGCGAAAAAGGAATTCGAGGCGATGTGGTTCTTGTACCAGCTCACGTCGACGCCCTTGGTGAAGTCGGCGCCGCTGTACCTGGTATTGGAAATCGGCCAGGCCGTGAACTCGCGCTTGGAGTGGTAAGTGGCGTACTGGGTACTGGGCGGGAAAATTACCTGATAGTTCGCGTTCGTGCTGACGGCCACGTTGGCGAAACACAGCATGGTGTTGACCGAAGATGTGCGATTCACCATACGAAGCGATGCCTCCAGGTAAGCCTTGCCTGGCCGCAGCGTATAGCCCACCGCCCACCGCATGCGGTCCCGCACCTCCAGTTCGCCGACCCAGACCGTCTTCGAGCCATCCGGACTCTCCTCCACGGAGTACTGGACAGGAATGAAAGTGCTGGCGCGGTGGTGATGCGGAACGTTCCACTCCACATCGCCCGAAATCCACGCGCCGATCAGACCGATCAGCGCCGGCTTGATCACGTGCTGCCGATAAATGAAATTGTAATTGTTGGTCTTGTCCACGCCTTCAAAAATCCGGCCGCCGATCTCCGGCCCTGCGACTGGCGGCCAAAGTAAAACATAGGATTGGGGTCGGGGGGGCCTGCCAGATAGGTAGGAATGACAGTATCTCTCTCCGTGATCTTGACCGATGAGACGTCGGCGCCATAAACAAGAGCGGAAATCAGAAACATTGCTGCGGCGATGCGTGACAGCATCGGCGGCGGGACTGGATTATTCAGCATGGTGAATTCTCTCCAAAAAGTCGTGCGAACCAGGGCGTATCGCCGGCTAGCGCAAGTACCGGCTCTTGCGCATCCCGGCGAGCGTATCGGCTTCGAACTTGCCATGTAAGTGACGCAGGAGGTTCTTCTCCAGCAGAGAGCCCTCAGTGGCGCCGCGAACCGCCGTTTTGAAGTGGGGGTAGAACGGATGCTGTCCTTTGGGTTCAAGGAGAATCAAACCAGCCGCAAACTGCATATCGAGGGCCCGGGGATCGGCTTCGCCCATCACTCGAATTGCCTTCATAACCAGGCTATATCCATTGAGATCGCCAAGGAATTCATTTTTTAGCCATGCCGCCTGCCGCGATGCTTCGAAAGCATAGCCCAGGTCGAACCAGGCGAGTACATCCGGCCTCCCGGCGCTGTCCGCGTCGCGCACGCGACCGTTCAGCGCGGCCAGCAATTGATAACCGATCCGAGGGTCCTTCCGGCTGTAGGCGATTGCGCGACGCAGGGTTTCCATGCGCGCCAGCACCTGGGTGGTGGGCGCAAGCAGAGCTAGCGTGTCGGTGGAAACCTGCTGAAGATCATAGCCGGGCGCGAGAGCGTCCCAAGCGAGCGGGGAGCCCCACGGCAGCGACTTGGCATCGCCGATCTCGAGTGCCCACTTGACGAGCGGCTGCTCGAACATCTCGTCCCAGGGATCGCCTGCCACCAGGCACGGGGCAAGCAGGCCGCCAAGCATGGCGGCCGCGGTCGGAAAGGAGAGGCTATTGAGACGCATAGGTTACCTCGCGGATGGCTCCGTGACTCGAATGCTGGCGATGGGGTAGCGCTTCTGCCCGTCGTCGCCGGAAAGCGGAAGGGCGATGCCCGGTGTACCGATGCGGGAACCTACCGAGACGAAGACCCGGTAAGTGCCCGGTTTCAAGATGGAAACATGGGGAAGCTGAAAGGCCGCGTCACGCACCGTAGGTTGGGCTTGGTCCGGTGCCCCCACGGCAAGGGTTCGCACGTCGAAACCTTCGTCCACGAAGACGCCGGCGATTCCATCCTTCTGGTCCTTGAGGGTATACGCCACGAATCCGCCGGGAAGGCAGGGCGCCACGCCATTGTTCCTCCAGCGTTGCGACACGGTCAGGCTGCCACTGGCGGGCACTTCCGGCGGCAACGATGCTTCGAGGAGTTGGAGACGGTAGCCCATGCGGAGCGTGATCCTGTCGATCAGCGGCCGGTTCTTTTCCAGAAACTCCCTGGGCCACCAATGGACGGAAATATAGCTGCCGTGCCCTGCCTCCACGGCCCGCAGGTAGTCGTTTCCGTCGCCCCAGTCGCCCCGCTGCATGGAAAGGCCGTAGTGCTCGCTCTCCAGAATGACGGGAAGCCTGGGCCAGAAAGCGCCCGCGTAATAGTGCGTGAAGAATGCCTCCTGGCCGGGCCGGCACAGGATGCTGTCGTCCCGCAGGGTCAGTCCCTTCTCCTTCGCATAGGCTATGGTTTCAAGCCCCTTGCCGCGAAACGTGAGGTTGTCGTTGTAGGCGACCAGGGTGCGTTTGAAATGCTTGATGTGCAGGTCGATATGCTTGCGCACGGTGGCCGCAGTGACGTTGCGCTCCGGACCCGGGTCGCCTTCACCCCATATCCCGACCGTCCCAACGTCGATCCATGCGACATTGGGGTCGCCGTCGTAGCGCGCCGCGGCAGCGGCATAGAAATGGTCCAGTTTCTCAAGGAATATGGGGTCGTCGTAGTCGGGTTCATAGCGGAGTACCGGCGAGGCAGCCGCTCCGGCGCGCGGCCGAACGGGGTAGACCTTGGCGCCAGCCTTCACGACCCATTCCGGCGTGGCGTTCACCGGATTGTTGTTTCCGCCGGATTCAAAGCAGGTGAAGCGGAATGCTATCTTCTTGCCCTTGGCGATCCAGCGTTGCGTCGGGATGTCGACGATGGACCAGTCGTACCGGCCCTCCTGTGGCTCGATAAACGCCCACGCGAGCCGCAAGTAGATCACTCCGACCGCCGGAAACTCATCGACCGTGTCCCAGGGTTCCAGCTTGCTGCCGTATCTCACAATGTCGTTGTCGTAGTGGTGAAACACCCAGCCCATGCCGGGATTCACCAGCGCTGCGCCGGTGTCGTTGGGATGGACTACAATCCGGCCCTGTGCCGCGAGGGGCATGGGCATCCAGGCAAGCAGCGCGACCGCTGCCGTCCCGCTGAGGAGCCACATTCTAACTCGTCTGAGATCCTTCATCTGGATTCGCCTTTACCGGACCGACTTTAGCAACGCGATCGCTTCATCGATGACCCTTTCAGCCGCCCCGGGTCCATACGAGGTCCCATCCACTTCGTAACTGCCGAAGGCGTACTCCGCTCTGGTCGGCATATAGCCGCCGCCCGGGTTGCTGCCGTAACCGCAGAACATGGTCACTTTGAACGGCGACGCTTTCTTCACGGCCGCCCCGATTTCGGCAAACAACTCGCCGTTAGTCAGCACCAGGCCCATGTCGCCGATCCTGAGAACCGCCACCTCGAGTCTGACGGGCTCCGGGTTCGCAGGCTGCTTGTACCGCCCCAGGAGGTTCGCCCAACGCCGCTGACGGGCCGCCGCCTGGGATCGTTCCCATTCGCTTCCCCCAGCTTGAGTCGCCGCGGCGATTTTCTTGTCGGCGTCCGCGGTCAGTCTGGTCATGCGGTCGATATCTTCCTTGGTGTAAGTCCGGCGCGGCAGCACCAGCATCTTGCTGGCGTACTTCAGAGTCGCATCGTGGGGACCCAACACGCGGTAGGGCTGTTTGGCCTGAAGCGCAGTCGATTCCACGTACCCCTCGAACCGGGGCTCACGGCGAACCGTTGAAACGCGCAGAGCCAGGGCTGCCGCCTCGTGTCCCAGTATGGTCCCCAGGCGGTGGGCCAGTTCCAATTCGCCGGAATAGCCTTCGATGGGGCCCTGGTTCCCGGCAGCGCCCTGGAAATACAAGCAGGTTGAGCGACTCCACCGTATTCCGCATGCTGCCGATCCAGTCGGGCGAGACCACCTGATTCTCGAAAGCCAGAACCGTCCCGTGAGCCTGGAAGTTCACCAGTACCGCGTACGGATTTCCCTGGGCGTCATCGATACGGATTACGGGTAACTCGCGGTCGACGAAGGCCTCGTAATTCAGCCCTACGGCGGGCGGCCCATCGTCATTCCCGCTGCCCCGGAACCGCCGGTTGATGTTGATGCTGCCGGCGCCAACCGTGCCGCAGGCGTGGGCGGGGCGCAGCCGTTGGTTCGCCTCCACGATGACTCCAACCAGTTTGTCCGCCATCACGGCCCGGTGCGATGTCATCATCTGCTCGTACTGCGAAAGATCCGCCCCCACGGGCCCCTTGCCGCGGCTCAGGCTGGGGCCGGCGTGCGTGTGCGATGCGCCCAGGCGGATGTGCTCCACCGGGATGCCGGTGGCGGCGCTCGCTCGCTTCACGGCATCGTCCATCCCGCCGGCTCCTCCCGCGTCCAGATCGACCAGAGCGAATTTCTGTTTCCCGTCCGACAGGACCAGCACCCTGATGAACATCCCCGCGGGGTCGATGGCCTTGGCGACGATGTGTGTCGCGGATCCCCAGTTCTGATGCGGAATGCCGATGGCGGGCTCGATATTCACCTTCGCGACACCCGCCAACAGCCCCGAGGGTTTCGCGTCTTTGACGCCCTGCTCCACCCCGTCCGCGGGCACGGTTTGAGCCATCGCGAATGCCATTGCGGCTGCGAGTGCGAAGCGCAGCAGTCCCAGGTTACTTCTTTTTTCCAGAATCGGCCGGTACATAAGAGCGTCTCCTTTAACGCGTTCGATACCCGATTTACTGCCCTGCCGGCTGACCGGCGGCCGTCATCTCAATTCCGAGCGGTTCCGGCCAGCGGGCCGGCTCTACCCGTCCGACCAGGAACAGAAAAGACGCCGCCCCGGCGATAGAAACGGCGCACACCGCCACAAAGGCCAGATAAAACGCTCCGGTACGCGCCACGATCAGTCCGGTCAGCCACGGCGCCACCACCCCGGACAGGTTTCCGAATGCGTTTTGCATGCCCGTCCACTTGCCGGCAACGTCCGGACCGGCGATGGTCTGCGTAATCGTCCACACGTTCGAGCTGGTCATGCCCGACGGTGAAGGTCTTGCGCACGAGCGTCGGCGCCCCACCCCGGGTAATCCAGCGATCCGAGAGCCACCCGCACAGAGAGGTCGAGGCGGCGAGGCCCCAAAAAGGAACCGACCCGAACACGGCCATCATCCTGGTCGAAAAATGCCGTTCCATCACCAGGTATGAGGGCAGCCATGTCACCAGGAAGATCCACACGTAGTTGATGGCGAACAACCCGAAGAATGTACCCCAGGCCGAGCGGAGGCGGAGAATGTCGCCAAAGGCCGGTCCGCCCGCGCGCACAATCTTTCGCGCCTGCGGAACGCCGCGCGGCGCCCAGGCGATCCAGACCGGTATCCAGAGCAGACTGACCAGACTAATGGTGAAGAAAAGGAACCGCCAACCCAGGCTGGCCACAATCAGGCCGCCGACAAGCGTCGCCAGCGCGGGGCCGATCTGGTTCCCCACTTCAATTAGTGAATTGCAGATGCCGCGGCGGTTCTCCGGGAACGTCACGGCGATGATCTTCCCGTAGGAGGGATACGCGGGCGACTCACTGGCGCCCAGAGGGTGACACTCCCCGCGACGCCCGTCATCCCTGTGACCAGGGACCATAGCAGAAACCCCACGCCCAAGACCCAGCTCACGTTGTACCGGTCCACTAGCCAGCCGGAGACGATCTGAAACGGCGCGTACAGCCAGAAGAACGAGGAGAGGATCAATCCCAGGTGGCTGGGCGAAATCCGCAGTTCGGCACTGATGGCCGGCGCCGCGGCGGCGAACGAGGTGCGATCGATGTAGTTCAGGCACACCGAAAGAACCAACAGCGCCAGGACGCGCCATTCCGCCCGCGTTACCGCGCGTTGCTCAGAGTCTGGCATGCATTCCTCGCCTAGATCGTCGCCAACTCACGAGGCAGCGCTTCCACAGTGCTGAGCGCCTGCGACAGGCTTTTGTCGATCAGATCGCACATCTCGTCCAAATCCGATTCTTCGGCGATGAGGGCCGGCGCCACCGCAAACCACGACGGGTCGATCCGCATGATGAGCCCGTTTTCCAGCGCCGTTCGCTTGAGTGCGTTGCCGAGTTGCGGGAACGGCGACATGCTGCGCGTGTCCTTCACCAGTTCCACGCCCAGCAGGATGCCCTTGCCGCGCACCTCCCTCACCACTCCGTACTTCTGAAGCCTCGCCAGCCTGGAAGCAAGATAGCCGCCCAGGCGCTGCGCCTTCTGCGCCAGGTCGTTCTCCAGGATTTCTTCGATGACCGCGATTCCCACCGCGGACGCGAGTGGATTGCCGGCGAATGTATGGCCGTGGGCGAACTGCACGTCGGCTTCG
>JAPKZC010000863.1:10600-11843 GCA_026394025.1 Candidatus Solibacter sp. | reverse complement strand
ACACGAAGCGTCCACCTCCAAAATCGGCGAAGACCAGATTTTCTACTGCCGCCAGCGCGGCATCTCCAGTGAAGATGCCGTGTCGATGATCGTGCACGGATTCTGCAAGGAAGTTTTCCGCGAACTGCCCATGGAGTTCGCCGTGGAAGCGCAAAAACTACTCGGAGTGAGTCTCGAAGGAAGTGTTGGATAAGCATGGCATTACTGGAAATCAAGGACCTAACCGCCAAAGTTGGCGATCGTGAAATTCTGAAGGGCATCAACCTTACCGTGAACACTGGTGAAGTGCATGCCATCATGGGGCCCAACGGCAGCGGCAAAAGCACGCTGGCCCAGGTGCTGGCCGGCCGCGAACTCTACGTGGTCACCGGCGGCAGCGTCACTTACAATGGCAAGGACCTGCTCGAAATGTCCCCCGAGGACCGCGCGCGTGAAGGCATCTTCCTCGCCTTCCAGTACCCCGTCGAAATCCCCGGCGTGAGCAACATGTACTTCCTCAAGGCCGCGCTCAACACCATCCGCAAACACCGCGGCATCGACGAACTCGACGCCATGGATTTCCTGAATCTGGTCCGCGACAAAATGCAGATCATGAAGATGGATCAGACGCTGCTCAACCGACCGGTCAACGCCGGTTTTTCGGGCGGCGAAAAGAAG
This sequence comes from Candidatus Solibacter sp., assembly GCA_026394025.1. Classification (GTDB taxonomy): domain Bacteria; phylum Acidobacteriota; class Terriglobia; order Bryobacterales; family Bryobacteraceae; genus Solibacter. The sequence goes on along the minus strand of JAPKZC010000863.1, from coordinate 11,186 downwards.
CGCAACGAAATCTTCCAGATGGCCGTGCTGGAGCCCAAGCTCGCGGTGCTGGATGAGACCGATTCCGGCCTGGATATCGACGCCTTGCGCGTGGTCGCCGCCGGCGTCAATGCCATGCGAGATCCCGCTCGCTCCATGATCGTGGTCACTCACTATCAACGCCTTCTCAGCGAAATCGTGCCCGATTTCGTGCATGTGCTGGCCGAAGGCCGCATCGTGAAATCCGGCGGCAAGGAACTGGCGCTCGAACTGGAAGCCGAAGGCTACGAGTCCTTCGGCGTCTATGACGAGCCGGAGGCGGTCGGCAGAGTATGAGCGCGGTAGCGGAACAGATTGGCCAGTGGTTGGAGCACTTCACGAACCGGCCTCCCGCGCCCGCGTGGTTGCAGCCCATTCGCGATGCCGCTTTCGCGCGCTTCGCCGAACTCGGCTTTCCCAACACGCACCACGAAGAGTGGCGCTTTACCAATGTCGCCCAGATCGCGCGCACTGCGTTCGCGGCGGAGGCAGGGTGGGGTTTCGGGGTCGATAGCAAACCCGTCAAGGGTCCCATTCAACTGGTCTTCGCCAACGGTCACCTGCTGAC
>JAPKZC010000863.1:6127-10589 GCA_026394025.1 Candidatus Solibacter sp. | reverse complement strand
TGCTGACCCGCCCGGAAAGCTTGCCCAAGGACCTCGAAGCCGGTGGGTTCGCCGGCGACCCGGCGGCCATCGCGCAACACCTCGGCAAGCATGCCTCGTTCGCCGAGAATGCTTTTGTGGCGCTCAATACCGCGATGATCGAAGATGGCGCGCTCGTCCGCGTGGCTCGCGGAGCCGTAATCGAAGAACCCATCGAGATCTTCTACCTGACCACCGGCGGGGCCCAGCCAATCGCCGTCCACCCGCGCTCTCTCATTGTGGTCGGCGAGGGCGCGCAGTGCACCATCGTGGAGCATTACGTGGGCGAACGCTACCAGGGCGCGGGCGAGGGCGTCTACTTCAACAATGTCGTCACAGAAATCGTCGTCGGCGATCGCGCCGTGGTGGATCACTATAAGGTCCAGCAGGAAAGCGTAAACGCGTTCCACATCGCGACCCTGCAAGCCACTCTCGGGCGTAGCGCCACTTTCGCGTCGCACTCCATTTCCCTGGGCGGCGCGCTGGTTCGCAACGATGCCAACGCCGCCCTCTCCACGGGCTCCGACGCCACGCTGAACGGCCTCTACATCGTCAACGGCACGCAGCACGTGGACAATCACACAATGATCGACCATGCCATGCCGCACGGCACCAGCCACGAACTCTACAAGGGCATCCTCGACGGCAAGGCGCACGCCGTCTTCAACGGAAAAATCATCGTCCGCAAGGACGCGCAAAAGACCGATTCCAAGCAGACCAACAAGAACCTGGTGCTCTCCGACGATGCGGTGGTAGATACCAAACCCGAATTGCAGATCTACGCCGATGACGTGCGCTGCACCCATGGCGCCACCATCGGCCAACTGGACGCCGAATCCCTGTTCTACCTGCAATCCCGCGGCATCGGCAAGCGGGAGGCCCGCAGCCTGCTGACCTACGCGTTCGCACAGGACGTGGTGGATCGCATCAAAGTACAGTCGTTGCGGGATTCTCTGGAGCGGATTCTCTTCGAGAAATTTCATGAGCACGCTGAGTAACAAAGTCACGCCGGCTTTTGACGTGGAGAAGATCCGGGAAGATTTCCCGGTCCTCAAGCAGAATATTCACGGCAAGCCGCTGGTGTACCTCGATAGCGCCGCCACCGCCCAGAAACCATCCGCGGTTGTCGATGCCATCCGCCGCTTCCACGAAGTGGACTGCGCCAACATCCACCGCGGTGTCCACGAGTTGTCCCAACGCTCCACCGCGGCTTACGAGGAAACCCGCTCCAAGGCCAAGCGCTTTCTGAACGCGCGCAGCAAGGATGAACTGATCTTTGTCCGCGGCACCACGGAAGGCATCAATCTGGTCAGCAGTTCGTGGGGCCGCAAGAACGTCAAGCCGGGCGACGAGATCGTCATCTCGGCGATGGAGCACCACTCCAACATCGTCCCGTGGCAGATGCTCTGCGAAGAGAAGGGCGCCAAACTGCGCGTCATTCCCATGAACCAGCGCGGCGAACTCCTCATGGAGGAGTACGAAAAGCTGCTCAATCCGCGCACCCGTATGGTGGCCGTCACCCACGTCTCTAACGCCCTCGGCACCATCAACCCGGTCCGCCAGATCATTCAGATGGCCCACAAGGCCGGCGCCCTGACGCTGATCGATGGCGCGCAGGCCACGCCCCACATGAAGGTGGATTTGCAGGCGCTCGACGCCGATTTCTACACCTTCAGCGGCCACAAGGTCTTCGGCCCCACCGGCATCGGCATTCTCTACGGCAAGACGGCGCTGCTCAATGCCATGCCTCCTTACCAGGGTGGCGGCGACATGATCCGCGTGGTGACTTTTGAAAAGACGACATACGCCGACCTGCCGTACAAATTCGAAGCCGGCACGCCCAACATCGCCGGCGGCATCGGGTTCGGCGCCGCGCTCGATTACGCCAACAAGCTGGGTATCGATCGCATTGCGGCTTACGAACATGCCCTGCTCGCCTACGGCACCGAAGCCCTCACCAGCATTCCCGGTCTGCGGCTCATCGGCACGGCGCGCGAAAAGGCCAGCGTGCTCTCCTTCGTAATGGAAGGCATTCACCCGCACGATATCGGCACCCTGCTCGACCGGCAGGGCATCGCGGTGCGCACCGGCCACCACTGCGCTCAGCCGGTAATGGACTTTTTCAACGTACCCGCCACCACCCGCGCCTCGCTCGCCTTCTACAACACCTTCGGCGAAATCGACGCGCTCGTCGCCGGCCTCCACAAAGTGAAGGAGGTTTTCTCCTAATGGTTCACGATCTCTACCAGGAAATCATTCTCGATCACAGCAAGCGTCCGCGGAACTGCCATTCCATGGCGGACGCCACCCGCCAGGCCGATGGCTACAATCCTCTCTGCGGCGACAAGCTCAAGCTCTACGTCAAAGTGGAAAACGAAATCGTAGTGGATGTCAGCTTTGTCGGCTCGGGGTGCGCCATTTCCACGGCTTCGGCCTCCCTGATGACCGAGAGCCTCAAGGGCAAGACCCGCGAGGAAGCGCTCAAGCTGCTGGACAAGTTCCACGAGCTGCTGACCACCGATACCGCCGTCAGCCAGGACCTTGGCAAGCTGGTGGTCTTCTGCGGCGTGCGCGATTACCCGGCGCGCGTCAAGTGCGCCACCCTGGCGTGGCATACCCTGAAATCCGCTCTCAGCGCCGAGCTCAAAGAGCCGGTAAGCACGGAATGAACCTGAAAGACCAAATCCTCGCCGCCTTCAAGAAGGTCTATGACCCGGAGATGCCGGTCAACATTTACGAACTCGGCTTGATCTATGGTGTCGAGGTGGATGAGGCCGGGCAGGTCGCCATCCGCATGACCCTGACCGCGCCCAATTGTCCCGTGGCCGGCAGCCTTCCGGCCGAAGTGGAACGCGCCGCGCGCGCCGTTCCCGGCGTCACCGGCGTCAAACTGGAACTTACCTTCGATCCACCCTGGACCAAAGCGCGCATGTCCGAAGCCGCCAAGCTGGCGATGGGCATCGAGGACATCATTCCCCTCTCGAGGCTGCGCCGATGAAGTTGACCGCCAATGAAGAATACGGCCTGCGCTGCCTGGTTCGCATCGGTTACGCGGGCGAGGGCGGCAGCCTGACGATTCCCGAAATGAGCCAGGCGGAGGGCGTGTCCCCCGCCTACGCCGCCAAGATCCTCCGCGTCCTCCGCAAGGGCGGCTTCGTCAAGGCGGCGCGCGGCAAAGATGGCGGCTATACCCTTGCCCGTCCCGCCGAAGCCATTGTCATCGGCGACGTGATGGACGCGCTCGGCGGGCGCATCTTCGAGAGCAGTTTCTGCGACAGCCACTCCGGCCAGGCGGCCATCTGCACGCGGAGTGTGGATTGCTCCGTGCGCTCTCTCTGGCGCGCCGTCCAGGTGGCGGTGGATCAGGTGCTCAGTAAGGCCACCTTACGCGACTTGCTGCAAAACGAAGAAGAGATGAACACCTGGGTGCGCACCATTCCGGGGGCCAAGGGCCTGCACTCCATTCAGTAAGTGGGGGCCCCGAGACTCTTCGATTACCCGCTGAGTCGCCGGTCACTCACGCGAGGGCGAGCGCCCTGAACTTGACGTGGAGGCGCTTCGTTGTCTTAATACGGTATACATCATCGGGAAATGCCTTTTCCCATTCAGCCAAATAGGACCTTAATATCTTTGTGTCCTGCAGTAATTCGGCTGCTTCAACGAGCGTCCGATGGATCTCTGACTTGACCGGACGTTCCCGGATCAACTCAACGTCCGGGCTCTCTAAACCGGACTTAAGCGTTACGAGCGAGTCCTTCAGAGTCTTTTCGCTTCGCTCATACTGGACGCGCCTAAGGAGATCTCGTCCCAACTGAACCTGCGAAAAGCCCTTCAGGTAAAGCAGGTTCCTGTTCTTCCTCACTTTTTGCAGACCCCGATCAGCTACTTTTATGGCCTCAGACCACTCCTCAGCATCAATTTCCAATTTGACCCAGTGCTTGTATGTTTCTTCATTCGCTCCGTTAAACTGCCAAACGCGGTGAAAACACTCACGGGCATCTGTAACACGAAAGGGGTCCCACTTGCGATACACCCACCCAAGGTGACTGATAAGTTCGGTATCATTAGGATATCTCTCCAACCCTTCCTTAAGCAATCGCTCGGCTTCGACGAAGTTTTGCCGCAACAGGTTGACCTGAACCTGACGTATCAGAGGCATGATCTTGCTGTTGCCAACGCTTGGCAACTTGCCAACAACGGCGCGGTAATCTAAGTCAATTCGACGATATTCGTCGGAGGCCTCCTCCACAAGATTGACTAGACGCTTCGTATTTGGATTTATGTCATAGCGTTGCTCAGTTTCGACAATTCTAGGTTTGGGGAAAAGAAACAACTTCTGCAATTCTGCCAAGGCATTTGAGAGGCGGTCTTGGGAGATATTCAGTGTGGCTTCCAGCTCTGCGTACGATATCGGGGAATGGCTAATGCTCGCCGCAATCAAAAC
>JAPKZC010000863.1:0-6120 GCA_026394025.1 Candidatus Solibacter sp. | reverse complement strand
GCCGCGCGTCCTTCGGCAGTCGCTCCATCTCCCTTCCCAACGCGTATTTGCGAGCGTCATCTCCCTTCCTGCTCTCCCACTGCCTAATCGCGAGGTCTAGGGGCAGAACCTTCGTCAGTCGTATCAGGTCATCCATATACAGGGGCGACCCTTCGGTGACATGGTGAACTGCCGCCACCGTTGCTTCTGAGAACATGGTCGAATCAAGGTCCAATAACTGGCATCGCGACTTGATGAAATCGGCAGCCTCCTCCTGGCTAAACCCCTTCACCAGAAGAGTTCGGATTCCAGGTATCTCACGACGCGAGGTCAAGAGAACTCTGGACTGCGTCGTGGGTGCCTCAAAAGTGAAGAACTCGACGACTGCAGTTTCATCCAGCACACTGTCAATGTCATCCACAACTAGTAGGCTTGGGAACTCGTTCAGGAGGTTCAGCGCCTCAGTCCGCTTCTTGTCGAGTACGTCTGTCACCAATGTAGAACCATATTGGCTGAGCAGCCAACTGAGAGCGGAGTCCAGATCTGCAAAATCCGGATTACTAATGCTGACCGTACGGCCATCTTGGAATCGGCGCTTCTTGGCACTGAGCCACATGACAGCGTCAATATGTTCATGATGGTGACGAATCGTATCGGCGGCAAAGTTGTACGCCAAGGCGGACTTGCCCTTACCACCATCGCCAGCCAAAAGTAGCTGCTTGTTCGTCGGCTGGTGAAACCAGTTTGACAGTTCCACCAGTTCCGGAGCGCGCCCGACGAAGTCAATATATACGGAGTCCTCCGATGGCATCGCCATGAGGAGTTTCTTCTGGTTGACGTGCGCTAACGGCGCGTCCGTCAGAGTTCGCATCAGGCGCTGAATTTCTACGGCTTCTTGACTGAGTCTCAGGTAACCAAGGATCAAGCGTGCGCAGTTAAGGAGGTGATGAGAATCGTCGAAAGAAAACTCCTGCATGCTGGGGTGCGAGAGCGGATCGCGCAGATCCTTGATAGCCTTGAGGTACCCCAAGAGAGTAGGCCTGCTTGGTACCGGAAGATTCGTGAGACCGCTCGCGGGGACCAGCACTTTATAGTGGGCCTCGAAGAGGTTGTAAAAGTGATTTACGCCCAGATAGTCAAAGTCATCAACTATCGGTGCTGATAGACCCCACGTGACCGCGACTCCTCCGCCGCTTTGACCATGTCGTCCCACTCTTTTTGAAATGGCGCCCGCAATTTCGCAAGTGCTTGAGAGTCGAAGGCCTCGGTCAGTCTCGATCTTATCAGTTGCACAACCGCATTTCTGAATATTCGCTGGATCGCCTGATAGCAGGTCGTATTGTTGGATTGCGTTGGGATTGTGGCCACTGGATCGTCACCGAAGCCGGATTGTAGCAGGTTTGCCTGAGGGGTATTAGTGGGCATGGTCATGGCGAATGCGATCCGCCCACAAATTCAGCCCGTCTATTCGTTGACGGCGCGACAGTGGCGCTATCGCAGATTGACCCTCCATGATGGTCCCTCGTGGCGAGGTGAACGCCATCCGGTTCCCCGCTGCTTCTGCTCCAGCTAGCGCTGCAGAATCGGAAAGAGCCGCCGGATCTTTTCACCCGCGAGTTCCTGTTCAGTGCAACAACTTTGACTAGATTCAGGAGATTCAGGGCTTGCACCCGCACTCCTCTAACCCATTTCCTTATCAATGGTGTGCGGCGATCATGGTTCAGTCCTGCGATCACTCCCCACACATCGAGCCTGCACTCCATTCAGTAAGCGCAGGTCGTCCGTGGAGATCTTCCGCCCAGTATCCATAAATACGTATACTTGTATTGTGGAGAGCGCGCCAAGGCTGGTTCGGTGGGTGGGATCGTCCAGAAGAGACCTCAAAGCTTTCCCCAAGGCGGTGCAGCGCGACGTGGGACAGGCTCTCTATGCAGCCCAGTGCGGCGAGGAATACCCCTCCGTCAAAGCCTTCAGGGGTTTCGGCGGGCGCACCGTGCTTGAGATCGTAGCGCCACACGAGAGCGACACCTACCGGACCGTCTACACGGTTCGTCTCGGCGACGCGATTTACGTGCTGCACGCCTTTCAGAAAAAGTCGAAGCAAGGTATCGCCACGCCTCGGAAAGAAATCGAACTCGTCAAACAGCGGCTCGCCGCGGCAGAACGGAATTATCGAGAGAGGCACAACTGAAATGAAGAAGAACAAAAACCCAATCCGCGTAAAAGAGGGTAGCGGCAACGTTTTTGCCGACCTCGGCTTTCCCAACCCTGAACGGGAGCAACTCAAGGCCCGCCTCACTCTCCAGATCTACCGACTGCTTAAGGATCGGGGACTCACACAGGCCAAGGCGGGCGCGATTCTGGGCATCCGGCAGCCGCATGTTTCCGGTCTGATGCGTGGGCAGTCCGGCAACTTTTCCGTGGAGCGCCTCATGGACTTTCTGACCGCCCTCGGCCAGAACGTTGAGATTACCGTGAGGCCCGCCAGCAAAGAGCGCGGCGGAGTTTCCCTGGTGCTCAGATGATCGCCCCATTGCCTCGCCTTGCCCGGCGTTATCATGGGCATCGATGCATTCGGTATTAAAGAGCGCCCCCACGACTACCTTGATCGCTTTCTTGATAGTCGCTCCTGCCGTCTTGTCTGCCCAGACCAGCTTGCCAAACCAGATAGATGCCTGGGTCACCAACCCGGACAGGTCTTCCCTCCTCCAAAAACTACCCGAGCCGGTTGCCTTTCGCAATACCGGCGCCAGAGGCCCGGCGATTGTGATCGACCCGGCGCAACAGATGCAGTCGATCGACGGCTTTGGCTATGCGCTGACGGGAGGAAGCGCCGAACTCCTGGTGAAGATGAGCCGGGATGCCCGCGCCCGAATACTGAAGCAGCTATTCGCCCAGGGCGAAAACAACCTGGGCGTCAGCTATCTCCGGCTCAGCATCGGTGCATCGGACTTAAATAGCTTCGTCTTCTCCTACGACGATCTTGCCCAGGGGGAAACCGACTCCGGGTTGAAGAAGTTCGACCTGGGACAGGACCGCAAGGACGTGATCCCGGTCTTGAAAGAGATCCTCGCGATTGCCCCGAATATCAAGATACTCGGTTCGCCTTGGTCGGCACCCGCCTGGATGAAAACCAACAACAACGTAAGGGGTGGCGCTCTCAAGGAGGAACACTACGCCGCATATGCGGCCTACCTCGCAAGGTATGTGCAGGAGATGAAGAAAGAGGGAATCGTCATCGACGCCATCACCATTCAGAATGAGCCCCTGAATTCCAAGAATACTCCCAGCATGCAATGGACGGTCAGCCAACAGGCGGTCTTCCTGAGAGACCATCTCTATCCCGCCTTCACCAAGGCGGGGCTCGGTACGAAGGTGATCCTCTTCGACCACAATGCCGACCGTCCAGACTATCCGCTGACCCTGTTGAGCGACCCCGTCATCTCGCAATTCGCCGATGGCTCGGGGTTTCACCATTACGGCGGCGACATGAGCGCCATGAGCAAGGTGCATACGGCCCGGCCGGACAAGAACATCTATTTCACCGAGCAGATGATTACCGAAAGGCCGGGCAGCCCCACCATCAATATCGCTGCTGCCGTGAAGCGGATGATTGTCGACACCACCCGCAACTGGAGCCGGAACGTCATCCTGTGGAACCTGGCCGCCGACCCGAACAACGACCCTCACACCGATAACGGCGGCTGCTCCATGTGCCAGGGCGCCATCACCCTCGATAAGGACGCCGTGTCGCTCAATCTCGCGTACTACACAATTGCCCACGCGTCGAAATTCGTGCGCCCGGGTTCCATACGCATTGGCTCCACCAATCGGGGGGACCAGACCGTCGGCCTCACCGAAGACGAGGAGCGCCCGGGATTGAAACGCATGGCCGTCATCGAAAACACGCAGGTTTTGCCCAACGTGGCCTTCAAGACTCCGGAAGGGAAAATCGTGCTCATCGTGGTCAACGACACGCAGTCGGTGAGTTCCTTCGCGGTGCAATACCAGGGACAGTCCGCGACCATCAGGCTCAGCCCCGGCGCCGTCGGCACCTACGTCTGGTAGCGCGCGTTCCGCCGGCGACCCAAGCCGGGCGCAAACCGGGCCACGGGTACCTACAGCTTCTTCCCGAGAATGGCGTAGTCCAACCCGCCAAAGAACGCCTCCCGGAAATCCTCCGGCAGACTCTTCACTGATGGCATCGATTCCGCCGCGGGGAAGACCTTGCGCACTTCGATATTCCCCACCCCGAACTCCTCCAGGTAGAACGCCAGCAAGGGGTGCGGCACCGGACGCTGATGGGTTGGGTCCAGATAGAAGTGCGTGGCGAAAATCGCCAGGCACTCCGGGTTGGGCGTCTCGATCGCAATCACGCCGTTGCGCTGTAACCGGCTGGCGCACAAACGGATCATCTCCGGCAGGCGTTCCGGCGGCAGATGCTCCACCACCTGCGAACAGAAAATACCGTCCAGCGAGGCTTCGGGCAGGTTTTCCAGATACGTGAACAGGTCCGCCACTTCGGCATCTAGCGTCTTGTGGCGGCAAGTGGCCACCGATTCCTGACTGAGATCGATGCCTTTGGCCGCGATGCCGGCGGCCTGCATCATCTCCAGGAATTCGCCGCGGCCGCACCCGATATCGAGCACGTTGCGGCAGGCCCGGAAATGGGGCAGATAGAATTGCTGGCCCGCCTTGACGTATTCCTCGGTGCCGCGGAAGCGCTCCGCGAAGCGGCCGTAGTCAAACCCCAACGGTGGGACCACGCTCGCTTCGGCGCGCGGGGCATCCGCCACGGATGACCCGCTGACGGCCGCCCTTTGCCGGATGGTCTTCAGCTCGGAGTAGATCAGGCGCTCATAGTCCAGCCGGATACGCTCCAGGTCGGCCCACAGGCGCTGCTGTAGGTCGAGCGAAAATCGTTCCAGCGCACCGGTGAACTCGCTGTGCTGGCCGCGCATGGCGTCGCGATAATTGGCGTCCATCAGGGTGGCTCGATGTTGGAAACCGGCCTGCAAATCCGCCACGGAGCGCAGAAACTGCACTTCGTTCTGTTGCAGCTTGCGCTCCCACTCGTTCCGCCAGTCGGCCCAGTGATTGCGGATGTCCTTCAACTCCTCGCCGACCTCTTCCTGCGCGGCCATGCGATTCCCCATCGCCACCAGCGCGCGGTTGAAATCGGCCATGGCTTCGAGTGCCGCGTCGATGCAGACCATCGATTTGCGGTTGAACTCCACCTGCTCGCGCACATGCCAATCGAGCACGCGCGAAACCAACCGCTTCCACGCCTGCACCAGCGAATTCACCACGCCGCCGGAACGCGGGTTGACGGTGCCGATGGCGGCCACCTTGCCAAACGCGGCGTCGCGCGCGTGCGCCAGCGGCATCAGGTCGGGCAAGGCAATTTCCACCCCGCCCGCGGCGCTCTCCGGATTGCGCGCGCGCACCCTCTGCGCCCGATTCCAGTTGGCCGTTACCAGCGTGCGCAACCCCCCGCGCGGCGTGAAATCGCCGATCACGGTGGCGCACACCGGCCTGGTTGCCGCCACCACATCCTGCAACACGCGGTTGACCACGTTTTCCTGAAATATTCCCAGGTTGCGATACGCCAGCAGGTACATCTTGTACGACTTCAGTTCCAGGCACAGCTTGTCCGGAACGTAGCGCAGCACCAGCTTGCCGAAATCCGGCAGCCCGGTTTTGGGGCACACGCTGCTGAACTCCGGCAGGATGATCTCGATTTCGTAATCGCGATACTGATTCGGCCAAGTCTCGATATCGGGCAGCGCGGCGTCCAGTCCGCCGCACGCGTGTTCGTCGGTATAGGCGCGTTTCATGCTAGAGCCTTCGAGAGCAGATCCAGGAACAGGCCGACATCGGCCACGATTCCCACCGCCTGGCCGGTGCCGCGGTCGCTGACCTTAGTGGCCACCGCCGGGTTGATGTCCACGCACACGATTCTGACCCAACTGGGGAGCATATTGCCGGTGGCGATGGAGTGCAACATCGAGCCCAGACAGATCACCAGTCCGGCGCCTTTGAGTTGCGCGGCGTAGGCGTGCTGGGCGGTGTTCATGTCGGTGATGGTATCGGGCAAGGGGCCATCGTCGCGCAGGCTGCCGGCCAGCACGAACGGGATGT
>JAPKZC010000570.1 GCA_026394025.1 Candidatus Solibacter sp. | reverse complement strand
CTCCCGGGCGCGGCGCAGAAAACCTTCATCTTTCTCGGCTAGTGCGTCGATGCTTTGGGCCAGCCTCTTCAGGCGGGCGTCCCGAGCTTGGGTCTGGTTTGCGATGCGGGCCACCACACCAGCTTAGCGGCGACGGCTCGATTCCCGCAATTCCTCGGGCTCAATTAGGTGCAAAACGTCGATCTGCAGACGGCGGAGAACCGCGTCGGCTTTCGCTATGGAAAGAATACGCTTTCCTTTCAACACGTTATGGAGATGGGGCTGGGAAATCCCGGTGTGCCGCGCGAGACCGCGTTCGGTGGCCGCTCCGCTGCGCACCCGTTGGCGAAGCTCCTCGAGAAGGCGCTGCTGGAGATCATGGAATGTCATTGGCTGGCCCTAAGGCCTATTTCTCCGAGAAATAGGGTATTAGGAAAACTCCTTAGAACTATATGTATTAAGATATGAAATAATTCTCAGAAAAATTCTTAGAAATAAATTTAAAATAATGAATCTAAACTGGTACTCACAGTTTTTCTAATTTTTCACTTAGAATTTGTTGACGTTTTTCTTTGAAAGGATACATTAGAGCAAGCTATTGAATCCATGGCGTGCGGACGGTTCCTAAAGCCCGCAGCCAGGAGGACATTCTCAAAATGCAGTGGGAACGATCAAATACGATTGGGTTAGCGACTGAGACCTGCAAGTACTGCGAAGGCAATGGAACCCGGGTCGTCTACAAGACCAAGGCATCGCCATGCAACTGCGTCTTTCGGGCCATTTTCCGGGCCTGCCTGACGCGCTTCCGGGATTGCGTTGCCAACGGCACGCCCTTCGGAACCGTCTCCTGGGAGTTCTGCGGCGGCCCTGGCGGGCGTCGCGTCTATTCCCGAAAGCAGGAAGAATACATGGCCGACTTCTGCCTAGTAAGCCGGCGCGTGCTCGATGACGAAGATCATCGGCTCTTCCGTTTTTATTTCCTTCTTGGTGCGGACTGGCAACTCTGCGCCCGGCAGCTCAAAATGGACCGCGGAAACTTTTTTCACGCGATCTATCGGATCGAAAGGACACTTGGACGCGCTTTCTCTGAGATACAGCCGTATCCGCTTTACCCCCTGGACGAATACTTCGGCGGAACCATTCGCAAAGATGCGGGCCACGCGCTTGAAGCAATTCCCGCACAGAATCGGCACCACCTCCAGGTACCGCTGCGCCTGGCTGCCTGATTCAAGGCTTCCCCACGGGGACGGCGTTGCTCCGTCCCCATTTCCCTCCCTTCTTCCCCTTACAATGGGTAGTCCGGCCCACCATCCATGGATAACCTCACCCATACGGCAATCGGTCTATTTCTCAGCAGGATCGGACTGGGGCGTTGGAGCGCGCGCGGCACACCCATCGTTCTGATCGCCGTCAACATCCCCGATATCGACGTCGTTACGGCGGCCGGCGGCACACTGAACTATCTTGCCTACCACCGTCATCTCACGCATTCACTGCTCCTGATGCCGGTCATGGCGCTGCGGGGGCGTTTTTCGCCGCCCTGATCGGCGTGGCCTCGCACCTCGCGCTGGACTGGACCAACGTCTACGGCGTCCGCCTGCTGCTTCCATTTTCCTCCGATTGGCTGCGGGCCGACACCACCGGCGTGGTGGATCTGTGGATCTGGGCCGTGCTGGCGCTGGGCATCGGGGGACCGTTCCTGGCGCGACTGGTGGGTTCGGAGATCAGTTCCGGCCCCACCAGGGAGCGGCACCACGGCAGCGGCTTCGCCTGGTTCGCCCTCTTGGTGGTGCTGCTTTACGATTGCGGCCGCGGGGTGCTGCACACCCGCGCCGTAGCCTCCCTGGCGGCACGGATGTACGACGGTACGGTCCCCTTGCGGGTGGCCGCCATGCCGGACCCGGTCAATCCCCTCAAGTGGCGCGGCATCGTCGAGACGCCGGGTTCCTACGTGATCCAAGACGTCAACTTGGCTGTGGACGCGGGGAGCACCCACGCCAGCGTCTTTCACAAGCCGGACGCCGAACCCGCCATCGACGCGGCGCACCGCACAGCCACGTTTCAGGAGTTCCTCCGCTTCTCCCAGTACCCGCTGTGGCGGGTTACGCCTTACCCGGCGGTGGAAAACGGCCGGCTTGTCGAGGCCTTCGACCTCCGCTTCGGCACGCCGCTGGCCCCCGGATTCGTGGCGCGGGCCGTGCTGGATTCGCACATGCAGGTAGTGGAATCCTCCTTCCACTTCGGCGCGGTACGCCCCAAGTAGGGCAAAGCTTTCCGCCCGCCTAAGGTCTTCGCTCGATTGTTCGCCCAGCCCCCAGGGGGCACACTTGAGACGTGATTGTAACCGATCAAACCACCGTATTGGACCGGCGGCAACTGCGCGACATCACTCTGGACGACGACGAATTGATGCGGGAGGTGCTTACCGCCCTGCTAGACGACACTGGGAAAACAGGTCGCCCTTCTGGATCTTGCCATACGCGCCCG
>JAPKZC010000443.1 GCA_026394025.1 Candidatus Solibacter sp. | reverse complement strand
AGCAGGCCATGTTCTGCCCGATGCCGAATTGCGGGGTGGCGGCAGGCGTCCAACTGCACGGCATCGGGATGGTGAATACCGAAGTATTGATGATCTGGTTGCCTGGCGTGCCGTTGACGTTGGCTCCGGCGCCCTGAACAAAGGGCGTGGCGCCGGCGAAAGAGACCTGGCCGCTCGGAAGCGAGGGATTGCCGGTGACGATCATGCGGGCGCTTTCGGCGGAGCCGGTGAAATTCGGCGCCGGGTTCAGGGTGCTCGTACCCGTAAATGAGATACCCGGGACGCCGGCCCGTACGTTGCTGCGGAACTGCGTGATGCCGGACAGTTCCCAGTTATCGGTGACCCATCCCAACGGCTTCAAGTTCATCTTCTTGCCGAGGCCGGGAACCTCATAGACGTAGTTGATCACCAGAACCTGCGGAGCGCCGTTGTACGACGGGCCCCAGTTCCGGTACTTGTCGGCCCAATACGGGCTGGAGGTCCCGCTCATGATCTTCGACCAGGTGTAGGCCGAGCCGAAGGACAGGCCGTGCCGCAGGTTGCGGCGAACCGAAATCTGCAGCGAGTGATAGTCCTGGCTGGCTTCGTTCTGAAATGTGTTGAAGTTTCCGAGACCCTGGATCGGCCGGAAATAGTTGTCGTTGATGGCCTTGCCCGACGCATTGGGATACAGACCCGGAAACATCGGGTTGTAGTAGGCCGGGTTATATTGCGAGAACATCGGGACCGCATTCATCTGTCGGCTCTGCTGGATGTGCCGCCGCAAAAGCCCCACATAGGATGTCTCCACCACCGTCCCAAAACCGACGTTCTGCTGGATGCCGAAGCTGAAGCTCATCGTCCCTTCCAGCTTCTGGTCGCCCACAATCATCTGGCTCGGCGCCTGCGGCGATACCGCCCTGCTGTCCGCATAGGCCGGAACCTGGGCGATGGAAGAGTAGTAGATAGTGCCATTCAGCGTGACCGGCGGGTTCCCGGCCATGTTCATGAGCTGGTCGCCGTCGGCGCGGTTGTAGAACATACCGAACCCTGTCCGGACGGCGGTCTTGCCGTTGCCAAACACATCCCAGGCCAGGCCGATGCGAGGAGCCGGGATCAATCTGGCGTTGGTGAATCCCGCGATAGGCAGGTTGACCCCATCCGCTACCGTCATGCCGGGCGCGTAGTTCGGTGCTTTGCTGTAGCCGCCCGCCGTGAACGGTACGAACGTGCCGGCCAGGGCGAACGGAACCACGGTTGCGGTGGCCGCATCATAGCCCCTTTGGTTGGCTGAAGGACAGGTGGTTGTGGTCGCTACCGTGCAGTACGGAGCATAGATCCGGGCGACCTCCGCGGGATTGTAGTTAGCCCTCACCCACGTCGCCGAGTTCTTGTTGAGGTTCGCCTGCGGTGCCACGTCGTAGAAGCGAATGCCCAGATCGACCGTGACGCGCTTGCTGACGCGCCAGTTATCCTGCAAATAGGCTTCTATCTGTGTGAACCAGAAATCGCCTATGACGCGTTTGCCTTCGCTGTAGTTCTGGAAGTTGCCCAGGAAGGCGTTGGCATAGCCGTCGCCCGTGTCCGCCGGCATGCTGGAACTGGAGCCGAAGGTGTAGCTTCCCAGGTAGGACCCCTGCCCCGCCTGCTGCGCCTTCCCGGTGCGCTCGTAATAGAAACCCGCCTTCAGGTTGTGCGAGCCCCATACCTTGCTGAGGCCGTCGTTGAAGCTATAGATGTCATTCCAGTTGGTATAAGGGCGCTGCGGAGTGAAACTGGGCTCGTTGGGCCATTGGCCGCCGTAAGATACGTTCGGCACGCCCACCAGGAAGTTCTGGCTGCCCGGAGAAAGCGTGGGCCGCTTCCGGTTCTGGTCCGCGATGAAGTCGGGATCGGTGGCGAAGTTGTTCCAGGAGGGCGGGTTCGCCATGTTCGCGCGGGCGAGTTGCCCGGGATCGTGCGCATAAAAGTCCCACGTGCCGAAGCTCTTGCCGAACTTGAACTCGTTCACCATGGTCGGAGATATGGTGTAGGTGATGCCGATTCCCCAGCCGTGGCCCGGGTTCGGGTTGTCTTCCGAATACGGGGTCCAGTTGCCCTGGGAGTCCTTCAGCGACATGTTGCCGTTGGTCTGCTGCCTGTCGAAGTCGCTGCCGTACCGTATCCAGGTGGTCAGCTTTGAGGTCACGTTCCAGTCCACGCGCGCGATAGTGTCGCTCCGGGGGTGAACTACGTTGAACATGTAGCGGTAGTTGCTCTTAGCCAGACCGGCGGCGGTGGTGTCGGAAGGCGTATAGCAGCCGCCAGGAGCGTTGGGCGCGAGGTCGCAGCGGTTCGGCAGCGGGTAGAAGTTCAGCATCGCCTGGCCGGCCGCCGCCGACTTGGGATCCTGGATCAGCCCGGACAGCTGGTTGTTGGGGATGGGCACCCGGGTGGTAGGGTCGATAAGGTTGTACCGCGCGCCGGTCGTGGTGGTGTATTCGGAAAAGTCACCCTTCCGCATGGCCGCCGTGGGCAAATTGTAATAGCCTACCTGGGCACCCGGCTTTTGCTGCGTGCGCTCCTGCGAGACAAAAAAGAAGAGCTTCTGTTTCTGCGTGTTGAACAGGCGCGGGATGTACACCGGGCCACCCACGCTAAATCCCCCCACGAAGAACCGGTAGACGCTCTTGGGCTGATTGTTGTAGTTCTCGAAATAGTTCTTGGCGTTGAACATCTCGTGGCGCTTATTGGCCCACGCGCTGCCATGGAATTCCCGGCCGCCGCCCTTGGTGATGACCGCGATCTGGCCCGACGACATACGACCGTACTCAGCCTGGTAATTGCTGGTCAGCACCCGGACTTCCGCCACGGAGTCCATGTTGGGATTGAAGTGCGTGCCGCCGTTGGACCCGGTGTCGAGGTCGACGATGCCGTCCACCGTGAAGTTGTTCCGTCCGCCGCCGCCGCCGTTGATATTGATGCCGCCGATGGATCCCGCCCAGGCCACCTCCTGTAGGCTGTTGCTGACCGCTCCGGGCACCAGCGCCAGCATGGCCAGAACGTCGCGGCTCTTGATAGCCACCTGCGTGAGCTGGCTGCCGTCGACCAGCGCCGATTTCTCGCTCGACGCGGTCTGCACCGGCGTGGTGGTGGCGGTGACCAATACCTGTTCGGTCACCGAACCTATCGCTAGGGAGAGGCGGCCCAAGTCGCGGTTGTCGCCGGCGTTTACCGCAATGGCTTGCTGGGTGTACGTCTTAAAGCCACTGGCGGGCTTGATTGTAAGCGCATATGTGCCGGGCAGCAGGTTGTTGAACCGGAAGATCCCTTCCGGCCCGGCCGTCGTGCCGCGGACGGCTCCCGTAGCAGCGTCCTTTATTTCTACCTGGACCCCCGGAACTGCCGCGTCGCCAGGGTCGGTCCGTTACGGTGCCGAGCAGCGCTCCGGTCATAAACTGGGCGGAAGCCCAGCCACACAAGAGCGCCGTAACGCACAGCGCCGCAACCAATGTCTTACCTGACATACTCACCATCCTCCCGTTTGTCTGAATTCCTACTCGACATTCCTACCGCCGCCACGCGGGCAGACTGTACTCTTGTGCCGCGGGTGCCGCGGTTCCGGTCTGTTCCAGGACAACGCCGCTGACCGCCCCGTCGCCCCTCTGGCACACAGGGCGCCCGAAGCCCGCCAGCCCGCAAGAACTGTTTCGAAAGACATCCAATGATTCCGCAATGGCACGGCAATCAAACGTTTGCCGCAAACGTTTGATGCAAGCGTTTACTATTGATTATCACGAGTTTCGATTTCTGTCAAGCGCGAGTCTTGTCTCACACAAGATGAGCCTGGAGGGGGTACCGGTTTCTCATACAAGATGAGCCTGGAGGAGGCGATCCCGCATGCTGGGGCTTGACCATCAGCGTGCACACATCGGAACGATTGAGCCTGGCGCAGATTCAGGC
>JAPKZC010000027.1:1127-5560 GCA_026394025.1 Candidatus Solibacter sp. | reverse complement strand
GGGGATTCGCTCGCGCAGCCGCTCCTCAAAACCGCGCCCCCGTGCTGTAGCATGAAATCAGGGGGCAGGCTCGCTCCGCCCGCTCCATGCGGAAATCGGGGGAGTTGAGACAAATTTGTCTCGTTTGTCGTGCGCTTACAAAATGTAACTTGTTTGTTATCAACAAATAATCGTCCCTATAGTGAGACATTCATGTCTCATCTTCGCAAACAGAACCGCGACCGTCAGGGAGCGGATGCGCAATTACTTGTGACGCTCTGTTAGTTGTCCCCGTCTTTCTCGCGCACGTAGGTGGCCGCTATTTCCGGGTCCATGACTTCGCGGCCGGAAGCCAGCAGGCGGAAGAACTCCTTGAGCTTGCGGACACATTTGGTATCTTCCACGATCACGGCGATTTCGCGGCGGAAGTCCAGACTGAGCGCGCTCAGTGCCATGCTCCCGAATGCGGCTTTCCGGCCGTCAACGATGATCAGCTTGCCGTGCGGAAGCAGACCGCCGAGTTGCCCCGAAGCCAGCACCTCGACATCCACGCCTTGCGCCTTCTTGAGTTTCAACAGTGCCTGAATGGCCGGATCGTTCAGCTTGTGATCAATGATCTGAATGCTCCGGCGGGCGCTTCCCAACAGCGCGGTGAATTGCGCCCGCGCCCGCTCGGGGCCGATAATCAGGCGTTGGTTCTCGCGCGTGGGCAACGTGGAATGCGGCGCCAGCCAGTCTACCTCGAAGAGTTCCTTCAGACCGGACACGATTGCCGCGTCGTGGCTGATCAGAATGAAGTCGCAGGTTGCGCCGAAGCATTTGGCCGTCAGGTTCAGGGAGCCGATCAGCGCGGGGCCGTCGTCGGCCAGCAGGTACTTGGCATGGTATTTCACCACCGGGTCCGAATACGGGTGCACCTTGGCGCCCATGCTCTCCAGGTAGGCGCCCAGTTCCTTGAGCCGCTTTTCCCATCCGCGGGCGCGCGGCGTAATCAGCAGGCGAACCTCCACCTCCCGCTGCAACGCATCCGCAATGGCATCGAGAACCGGCACATCGGTGCAGCGGAACACTGAGATCAGCAGCCGCCGGCGAGCCGAACGGATTACCTCGAGCACGGCTTCGCGCCGCTGCTCGATTGCCAGAATCACCTGCTCCGCCTTCCGTGCCATGCCGTGGACTCCCAATCGGATCGTTTTTCTCGGGGAGTATAGCAGTCTTTCAGGTCAAAATGTGCGATCACGCTCCGCGTTAAGGTATATTCCCTTTAGACATGTCCATCACCCGACTCGACCCGGCGGCGGAGCGGAAGTTCCGGGAACTACTCCGCAGTCAGGAAAAGAACCGTGGATTCCTGATCGCCTTTGAAGGACCGGACGGCGCCGGAAAGACCACCCAGCGAAAGTTGTTCAAAGCGTGGATGCGCAGTGTGGGCCACGAGGTGGTGACGTACCGCTGGAACTCCTCGCCGGTCATCTCCCCCATCTTGAAGGCGCGCAAACTGGCGCACTCGTTGAGCCCGGAGGAGTATTGCATCCTGAGCGCGGCGGCGTTCCGGCACCAGTTGGATACCGAGATTCTCCCCGCCCTGTGGAGCGGTAAGGTGGTGGTGGCCGACCGCTTTCTGTTCACCGCGCTGGCGCGGGACACGGCGCGGGGTTTGGACCTCCACTGGGTGATGAACGCCTACCTGCCGCTGTTCTGGCCGGACCAGGTGTACTACTTCGCGCTACCGGCGGAGGTCTCCTCGCAGCGCATCAGTTCCAACAAGAAGCCCAGTTTCTACGAGGCCGGTCAGGACGTAACCAATATGGCCGACCCGGTGGCGAGCCACAAGCAGTTCGTCGGCCGCGTCATTCAGGAATACGAAGCACTGTCGAAAATCTTCCAGTTCCTTCGCGTGGACGCCCGGCAGTCCATTTACGAGCAGCACCGCGCAATCCGTCAGATCTTCATGCAGGGAGATCGCAAATCCTGGGCCGAGTGGAATATGGATGCAGTGGTATCGTGGCTGAGCGGCACAACGGTAACACCTAATGTCGAAACTGGAAAAGAAGAGTAAAGAGGCGCCCGGGAAAGCCGAGCCCAAGGGCAGGCTGGTAGCGCTGGAAGGGTCGCGGGGTTCGGCCTTGCTGCTGGAGGCGCAGCGGCTTGCTCGCCTGTGCCGCGGCAAGAGCGAACCGGCCTTCAGTCGCTGGGACGCCTCTGGCACCTTCTACGAGCTGCGCATAAGCAAGCCTAAGATCAGGACCTTGGCACTGACTCCCAGAACCCTCGTGCTTCTGTACGCGTCGGACCTCTTGTTCCGCCTGCGCTGGGAGATTGAGCCCACCATGAAGGAGGGGCGCACCGTTGTGGTAGCGCCGTACGTGGAGACTGCCATCGCTTTCGGCATGGCCACAGGATTGCCAAAGGAATGGCTCAAGGAGTTGTTTGCCTTTGCGCCCAAGGCGGACGCCACCTTGCGGCTGAAGGAGAAGAAGAAGGACAAGGGGAAAGCCAAAGATAAGAAGGCGGACCGGGCCATGGCCGGATTCGCGGAATTCTGCTGTTCCAGCCTGGCAAAGGACCATCCGGATTGGGATCTGGCGGACTTGCGCGGCGGCATGCTGAACTACCTCGCCGGCCTCGAAGGGGAAGACGAGATCCGGCGCCTGGGCAAGAAACTGCCAAAAGCCCTGCGAAAGGCATAGGCACAAAGCGGCTCCCGTATGAACCGAGTAGAACCGCGCCGCCACTACTGACGCTCGCAAAGGCGCAAGGCGCGCCAAGAAGGCAAGCCAGGTTTGCTTTGCGAGCTTCGCGCCTCTGCGAGAAGAATGCTTTCTTTCGCGGCTTCTTAGGAAGGTCTTCCCGGAGCGGCTCACCAGATGAAGCGGGCGCTCACCTGAGCCCGGCGGGCGTTGGTGCCGTCCGGGTAGCCCTGTGAAGCCACCCCTTCTCCCAGATGCGGCATCGGTCTCAAAACACCGCCAGAGGCCTCAAAAGCCAGGGCGCTAATCGCGGTGGAGGACACGTGGTTGAACAGGTTGAAGGCTTCGAAATTGATGTGCAACTGGTGGCGGTCGGTTAGCGGAAGAATCTTGGTGAGACGCGCATCGGTGCGTATTACCTGGTCGATGGGCAGGCTGCTGGCCGGGTAGAACGGCACGCGCGTGGAGCCGCCAAAGCCGTTCACGGTGGAGTTGAACGCCGCTCCGGGGAAGGGAACGCCCGAGACCAGGATTGTCGGTGTGGCCGGCTGCGTCGAAGCGCAAGTCGTAATTTGCGAAAGCCGCCAGCCATTCACGGCCCAGCGGGCGATGGCCGTGTTTTTCTCTGTCAAGCGGGGCTCCCACGTGGAACCGGCCACCAGGCGGTGGCGCTGGTCGAGTTGCGATGAGGCCTTCTCGCCGCGGTAATCGCCGTTTGACAACGTGCGCGGACCATCGCTGAAGAAAATGTTATCGGCGCCGCCACCCTGATTGAAATCGATGGCATGCGACCAGGTATAGGCGACGAATCCTTCGAACTGGCGTGAGAACCGCTTGCGGAGTTGCACGACTAATGCGTTGTAGTAACTGTTGCCGCCGGATTCCACGCTATTCACCCGCCGCCACTTGGGGTTGACGCGGTTCACCAGGCGATAGCCGGGAGTGATGTATTGGCCCACCGTCTTGCCCTGCGCGTCCGTGATGTCGTAGGTCACGGGCGATCCCGCTCGCCCGATGTTGAGGTCGCGCACGGTGGTCAGGTGGAGGGCGCGGCTCGACAACCAGGAGACGCTGAGGTTGAGGTGGGCTGAGATGGCGTGTTCGATGGCCAGATCCGCCTGATGGGTATACGGATTGCGGTAATCGCCGGAGGGCAAGGTCAGGTCGATAGAGGAGACGGCCGCGGGGTCGATGGCCCCGGATGGAGCGAGAGTGGGCAACCGGTTGGGAAACACCGGGCCGGCCTGCAGGTCCGACAGGAAGCGCTTCTCCAACTTCATGGATTGCTGGTCGATACCGTTCTCCTGAAAAAACGTGCTGATCAGGCCGGTCTGATAGCGGGCGTAGAAGATTCCGTAGCCTGCCCTGACCACGCTGCGCGCCCGGTTGAAGGCCACCGCCATGCCGAACCGCGGCGCAAGGTTGGTCTTCACCGATGGGATGCGCCCGCTGCCGGGGTAGTCCGGGTTCACCTGCCCGGGTTGAGGCAGGGAGGCATATTCGTAGCGCAGTCCGTAATGCAGGGTCACCCGCGAGCTGACGCGGAACTGGTCTTCGGTAAACAGGCTGTAGTCGCGTATGGACTGGTCGAATACCTCGTTTCCGAAGCGCTGCGAGTAGGCTTGCCAGCGGCGCGCTCCGCTGGTGTTGCCGCTGAAATCCAGCGCAAAGGATGTGAAATCGCCGTACTCATAGGTTCCATTGCGGTTGCGCAGGTAGCGGATGAAGTCCTGCGTGTGGAGAAAATCGATGCCGGCTTTCCAG
>JAPKZC010000027.1:0-1034 GCA_026394025.1 Candidatus Solibacter sp. | reverse complement strand
GGCAATCTGAAAGCGGTTCTCGCTGGGGTCGATCCGCGGCAGATCGGAACTGACGCCCAGGTTCGGCTGGCCTTCGACGGTGATCTGCACCAGGCCGGTGGCGCCCGGAATCAACTTCTGGTCGAACGTATCGGCATGGCGGTCCTTGAACCAGCCGAAGCGGAATTCGTTGATTCGCGTGTCGCTGGGAATCGATATCCATGCCAGCCGGCCATACCGGGTGCGCACGGAAGAGTTGCCGTTCGCGCCCACTCCCTCGCCGTTGTTCAACACCGCCTGTGTCTGAAAACCATCGGGCGAAATCCAGCGGAGGTAGTTGAAGCTGGCGCTGATGCGGTTGCGTTGCGAAGGCAGCCAATCGATTTTGCCGAAGCCAAGCTCTGAATTGGCGGAGCGGTCCAGAACCTGGAACTGACGGTCTAAAAAGTGGAGCGCGGCGGCGCACTGCTGGGCGGAGGCGGTGCAGGTGCCCGAAAAGACGCCGTTGGCGTTGAACAGCGGCGGGCGGGCCAGCGAGGCAACCAGCGGAAAGTCGCGGCGGTGAAACTCCGTATTGAAAAAGTAAAACAGCTTGTCTTTGACGATCTTGCCACCCAGGCTGGCGCCGGCCTGATTGCGCGTTTCCTTCGGGTTGACCGAGCCGTACGGGTCGCGGGCATTGAGGCGCTGATTGCGGAAAAACCAATACGCCGTGGCATAGGTGGAGTTCGACCCGCTGCGCGTCACGGTATTGATAATTCCGCCCGAGGCCCGGCCATATTCGGCGGAATGGCCGCTGGAGAGCACCTGGAACTCCAGCACCGCGTCCTGGGAAATCTGCGTGGAGACACGGGTGCGCCCGGCGTTCTCGTCAAAGAACTGGTTGGAGGTGTCGTTGCCATCGGTGAGAAAAACGTTGCCTCCGGCGATGCCGCGGAAGGACACCAGTCCCGAGGCGCCGTCGGGCACCACGGCCGGCGTCAGCAGCACGTAGGTATCGGCGCGGCGCCCGTTGATGGGCAGGTTGAGGATCTGGGAATTGCCCACTACCTGCG
>JAPKZC010001018.1:4089-9635 GCA_026394025.1 Candidatus Solibacter sp. | reverse complement strand
GCGAGATTTTCACATTCCCACCGCCCCGGCGTGCACCGCCTGGGAAAGTGGAAAACGCAAAGACAGGTTTCCCACTTTCCCACCCGGCGCACGCGACGACGACGACCGTCCTGTATGTGAAATCAAAAACCAAAGAAAGGAAGTCGGCCGCTACCCGGCCTCCTCATTCGCCCGCCCCGATTTCATGCTCATCCTTCAATTGGAAAATGCTATTGGGCCGATTGTTCCACCGGCAGGGACGCCGCCGCAATTTGTGCGATGTCCAGCAGCCTCGGCGGGGTGACAGTCACCGTGCCCAGCGCGTCGCGGAACATTGTCTGGCAAAACGGACAGGCCGTACCAATCACCTGCGCGCCCGTGGCCACCAGTTCCTCCGCGCGCTCAGCACTCACGCGCTTGCCCTTCTCTTCGCCCAAGAACATCTGGCCGCCGCCAGCCCCGCAGCAGAACGAACGCTCTCGCGCGCGCGCCAATTCCACCACTTCCGCGGTCTGCGCGATTACCGCGCGCGGCTGGTCGTATGTATCGCGGTACCGGCCGAGATAGCACGGGTCGTGGTACACCACGGTATCGCGCGCTGCGCCGGACGCCGCGGCCGGCAGCCGGCCTTTCAGGCGCGCCAGCAATTCGCTGTGATGCTCAATTTCGAACGTCGCTCCGGCCTCTCGCCAATCCGTCCCGATGGTGCGCACGCAATGCGGGCATATCGACACCACCTTCTTGACGTTGGCCGCCTGCAGCGTCTCGATGTTGCTCTCCGCCACCATGGTGAACGCCAGGTCGTTGCCCAAGCGGCGCGCCGGATCGCCCGTGCATTTCTCTTTCTTCAGGACACCGAAGGTCACGCCCGCGTGGCGCAGCACGCGCACCAGCGCCAGCACAATCTCGCGCCCCTGCGGATCGTAAGCCCCCATGCAGCCCAGCCACAAGCAGTATTCCTGCCTGCCGTCAAAGACCGGCAGGCCGTTCTTCTCGATGAACTTCTGCCGCTCACTGCTCGCGAAACCCATCGCGTTGCCGTTGCGCTCCAAGTTGAGGAACAGCTTGGTGCCGTAATCGTCTTCCCACTTGCCGGTGTTCACCGCGCCGCGCCGCAGCCCGATGATGGTGGGCAGATGCTGTATGCCCACCGGGCACTGGAACTCGCAGGCGCCGCACGTCGTGCACTGGAACACCGCCTCTTCGCTGAGGTGCTTTCCCAAAAGCGGCGCTTCGTTGCGGGCGCCGAATTCGTTGAGGTAATTGCGCATCCCCAGGATGATCTCTTTCGGGTTGAGCATTTTTCCGGTATTGGCCGCCGGACAGTGTTCCGTGCACCGCCCGCACTCCACGCACGAGAAAGCCTGCAACGCGTCGATGCGCGTCACGTCCTTGCCGGTATCGAGGCCGAAATCCTCGTCGCCGGACAACGGCGGAATCCGGCTGAAGCCCTGCCGCTTCAGGAACACGGTGGCCGGGCCCAAGACCAGGTGCAGATGCTTGGTGTGCGGAATCAGCGGCAGAAAAATCAGCAGCGCCAGGGTGTGCAGCCACCACACGCCCTGCCCGGCCACCGATTCCTCGTCCATCCGAAGTCCGGCCAGATAGGTCGCCATTAGCGTGAAGATCAGGAATGCGATGAATCCCGATTCCGGCGCCACTTTTCCCAACCACACAGGCCGCACCACGAAGCGGCGTACGAACAGCCCGGCAATGGAGACGGCCACCATCGCCGCCCACACCGCCGCGAATCCGAAATAGAAGCCGCCGAAGCCCGTATCCTGCGTCAGGAATCGCCCGCCGAACGCCGACGCGACGTGGTTGACGGTCACCAGCCCGAAGGCTAGAAATCCCCAGTAAACGAAGGCGTGCGCGAGGCCGGGTAGTGGGCGCTGCTCAATGACCTTGCCCTGCAGCATGACTTCCCAAAGGAATTGCCCGATTCTCGGACCCAAGGGCGAGAGTTCGAAATCCCTGGTGGCGCGCGAACCGCGAATCACGTTTAAGACCTTGTGGAAACGCCGCCAGAACAGCGTGAAGGAAGTCAGAAGGATTACGACAAGTATGGCCCGTTCCATCCAGGATGTGTCGGTCATATGCGGTCAGTTTTGAATGTAGCATGTGAACCCCACCCAGGCTTCGCTAGAATGGGGCCTGTGGAGGGACCTTGCGAATAGTCGTTTCCGGCGCAGCCGGGTTTGTCGGGTCGCACATGTGCGACCGTCTCTTGGAGGAAGGCCACAGCGTGGTTGCGCTGGATAATTATCTGACCGGCGCACGTGCCAACCTCGCCCACCTCGCAGGCCACCCCCGCTTCGTCTTCGTTGCGCAGGACATCATCGCGTCCTTCACCGTCGAAGGCGCGGTGGATTGTGTGGTTCACATGGCATCGCCCGCCAGTCCCAAGGACTACCTGGAGCACCCTATCGAGACCCTCGACGTGGGGTCGCTCGGCACCCGGCGCATGCTCGAACTGGCGCTCGCCAAGAACGCGCGATTCATGGTGACCTCCACCAGCGAATGTTACGGCGATCCGCTGGTGCACCCGCAGGTGGAGACGTACTGGGGCAACGTGAACCCGGTGGGCCCGCGCTCCTGCTACGACGAGAGCAAACGCTTCGCCGAGGCCCTCACCATGGCCTATCACCGCAAACACGGCGTGCCCACGAATATCGCCCGTATCTTCAACACCTACGGTCCGCGTATGAAGTTGAACGATGGCCGGGTTGTGCCCGCCTTCCTCGATCAGGCCTTGCGCGGAGAACCCATGACGGTCTTCGGCTCTGGTTTGCAGACCCGCAGTTTCTGCTATGTCAGCGACATGGTGGATGGCCTCTATCGCCTGATGTCCTGCGAAGAACGCTATCCGGTGAACCTGGGAAATCCACGCGAGATGACGATTCTCGAGTTCGCCGAGCACATCCGCCGCATGACCGGAACCCAGTCGGAAATCGTCTTTCAAGCCCTGCCCGAGGACGACCCGAAACAACGCCAACCGGACATCGCCAAAGCCAGGGCGGTGCTGGGATGGGAGCCGCGCGTGCCGCTCGAAGAGGGACTGCGCCACACAGTTGCTTATTTCCGCGGGATCGCCGATACGGTTGCGTGAGGCGCGTAGACTACCGGTAAAAAGGCTGCCAGGTGAGCCAGGCCGGACCGTACTTGGGCGGTGGGGCGCCAAGTTCCAAAGCGCCCAAATCCGGCGCGCTGCCGGAGAAGCCCTCATTGATTGTCGGAATGGGTACGCCGGCGTCTACCGCCTTGCTGCCCGCTCTCAATCGAAAGTCCAGGTCCATGGCGTGGTATACGGCGTGACGTTTGGCCGGATCCGCCGGGACGAGGTTTTCGAAGATATCGAAATCCACTTCGAGACCGTGCGCTTCCTGCCCCGTGGCGGCGCGGAACTCCGCCAGCGTCGCGAAGGTCTTCCAGTCGGCCGGCTTGGGTTCATAGATCTGCTGGCCCGCGGATGGCGCCAGCCAGACGTACTGACGTGTGACTCCCTTGTTTGGACGAAAGCCGTTGTAGTCCGAACTGAATGCATCGGTGGCGTTCGCCCAGGCCATGATGCCGCGATCGGGAGTGTCCCGGCCGAGGAAAAGATTGTTGCGGAAGTGCACGTTCGAATAGGGGTCCCGCACGGTCTGCTCGCCGATGAGGGTGTTGTGGTAGACGAAAAGGCCCGCAGGCTTTGCGGAGAACTTGAACGCCACGCCGCTGGGAACGTGGTACAGGATATTGCGATAAAAGTATACCGGCCCTCCGAAGACCGGTTGGGAACTGTAGCCGCCCTGCGCGGCGTTGACCCCGCGATTACTGAAGACGCGAATATTGTGCACGCCGCCATCGGTCTCAACAAAATCGTCATTCGACATGTGCATGTCATTGCCGTAAATGTCGATTGACGAAGCCTGCCTCTCCGGGTCCGGCTCCGGCGTTCCGTAGGTGGATATGCCGATAGCGTCATGGAAGTACGCGATGGCGTTGCGGGCGATCACGTGCCCTGGTCCATACACCTTGATGGCGTAGTAGCTGGTGAGTTGGTGAGAGCTGTATGGGCCCGCGCTGGCCCACATCGGGCCGGTCCAGCCAATGAGGCGAAACCGGTCATCACGGCCCAGGAACAGGTTGTCGGCGATATAGAAATCCCTGGAGCCGGCGTATTCCGTCCACACGCCGAAACCGACATTCTCGAAGCGGCAGTTCTTCACCGTCAGCCCGACCGCGCCCAGCACCTCTTTCTGCCCGGCGAAAATGGCCACGTCGGTGTTCCGGATGGTGAGTCCGTCGAAGATGTGATACTGCGACGACATGACGTCGAACAGGCGGTGATTGCCGGCGCCATCGAAGATGACCTCGCCATCACCCGCGGACTTGATGGTGATCGGCTTGTCGGGAGTTCCCTTCAGGGTCAACGACATGCTGCCATCGAACGGCGTCATCATCGGGTCCACGTAGTTCAGGCGTTCCGGCCGGTACAACCCGACATGAACCAGAAGCGTATCGCCGGGCTGCGCACGCCGCTCCCAAACCACGCTCCAATCGCCGAGTCCGGCGCCGCAGTACGCTTCCAGGATGCTGGTGAAGCTGGGTTCCATCCGCTTGCCCTGATAGTCGGGCGGATAGACGTGAAGGGTGCGTCCTTGGGGGGAAGGTTGCGGCTCGGTGCGAGTTCTAACCCGGACGCTCTGGGTGCTCTGACCGGTGACTCCATCGGCATCGGTAAGTTGAAAACGGCACTCATATTCGGTGCCTGGCTGCAGATTCAGAATGCTGCCGGCGAACCCGTCGGGAACGGTGTAATCGAGGTTCTCGCGTTTTCGAAAAACCCTCTCGCCGCCAATCCGAACCATCGGCAGCGCCGGCCGCCACGCGGATTCACCGGCAGCACGGAATTGCACGCTAACGGCCGCATTCCGGTTGGCGTCGCCGCTGATTGCCCATTCGAAGCCGAGGTTCAGGAGGGTGGGATGCTCGACGACGAACTTTCCGGCTTGCGTACTGTTTTGAGCGGAGACGCCCAGCGCGGACATCAAGAAGCACAGAAGATTTCGGTGAAACATATACTCCGCTCGCCTATTATGCCTGGTAGCGGAGTGGGAGTCGTTCTTCACTGCCGCTTTGAAAACACACAAGTTATTGATTCCACATATTACCAGACGGCCAAGAATCCCCAAAACAACAGGGTCATGGCCGAAATCAGGCCGACGATCTGCATTTCTGGGGCAGTGTTTGAATTGCGAGTATTCTTCAGCCTTTAACGAGCAAGAAGACGCACAGGGAAATCAGTACTCCGACCAGCGCCCCCACCAGAACCGCGTTTCGATTACCCCGGGCGAATTGACGATCTAAGTCTGACATCCTCCCATAGTTCGGAATTCCTAGACCCCGGATGAGGGACCAGAGGGACATTGCCACTAGTGAGCCTATCGCTTGTGAGGCGGTAGGCGATGTGTGGAAACGTCCAATTTAGGACCAGTTTGTGCTGAAACACCCACCTGCGTCGCGTTTCTAATTCCAGGCTCGCTCTAACTCACATGAATCAGTTGAGCGTCAATATTCTGGCC
>JAPKZC010001018.1:3705-4062 GCA_026394025.1 Candidatus Solibacter sp. | reverse complement strand
CAGTTGAGCTTCAATATTCTGGCCGATATCCGGCCGATGGAAAAACCAGGCCTGCAACTATTGAAGCTACAGGCCCATTCCTGGTAGCGGGAGTGGGAATCGAACCCACACTCACCTTGCGGTGAAGAGGCTTTTAAGGCCTCTGTGTATACCAGTTTCACCATCCCGCCACAGACGTCCATTCTAGCAAGCGAGCACATCGACAGCGATGTGCGCAACCTCGCGCGCGCCCACCAGTACCCACCGCAACTTGGTATACTTCCGTTTCTGACGGCGTCGAGAGCATCTGCCGGCGCAGCTCGGCGACCGTATCACCATGTCTAACGCCCTCACGCCTCCGGTACGCTTGAAGGACAT
>JAPKZC010001018.1:3148-3580 GCA_026394025.1 Candidatus Solibacter sp. | reverse complement strand
GGTTTCCAAGGTGGTCCGCGGTTGCGCCGACGTCGGTGCAGAAACCCGCAGCCGCGTGCTGGCCCGCATCAAGGAACTCAATTACCAGCCCAACTGGGTGGCGCGCAGTCTGGCGGCGCGCCGCACTTTCATGATCGGGTTAGTGGTGCCGGACCTGATGCACTCCTTCTTCGCCGAAATCGCCAAGGGCGTGTCGACCACGATCCGCCCGCTTGGCTACGACGTGGTGATCTGCAACTCCGAAGAAGATAGCGCGTTCGAGTCCAGTGAAGTAGAGCGCCTGCTGGCCCGGCAGGTGGATGGCCTGCTGCTCGCCTCCGCCCAGTTGCCGTCTTCGCTCAGCCTCTTCGAACGCATTGAAGCGCGCGGCGTGCCATACGTCCTGATCGACCGGCGTTTCACCGAATCCCGCGCCTCCTATGTTGGCGCTGA
>JAPKZC010001018.1:0-3131 GCA_026394025.1 Candidatus Solibacter sp. | reverse complement strand
TTGGCGCTGACGATGAAGCCATCGGGCGCCTCGCAACCTGCCATCTGATCGAGCGCGGATGCCGCCGCATTGCCCACATCGCCGGCCCGCCGCTCACTCCCGGAGTCGGCCGCCAAAAAGGTTATCAGGACGCCCTTGCCGGCGCCGGCATCGCCGTCCCGCCTACCTACATCGAGCATGCCACCGACGATGCAAGCGGGTATCTCGCCGCGCGCCGCCTGCTCGCGCTCGATCCCCGTCCCGATGCCATCTTCGGTTACAATGACCCCACAGCCGCGGGCGCCATGAAAGCCATCCTTGAAGCCGGCATCGCCATTCCGCGGGAGATTAAAGTCATCGGCGTCGGTAACGTCCACTACTCGGACCTGCTGCGCGTGCCGCTCTCGACCATCGACCAGAGCAGCACCGCCATCGGCCAGCAGGCCGCCGACATGCTGATCAAAGCCATCGGCGCCAAGCGCAAGCGTCCCGCCAGAACGATATTGATCGACCCCATCCTGGTCCCCCGCGAATCGACGCGGTAGGCGTCTGCGGCAAGCAGATCAACGAGCATGCCTTTGACCGTGGGGCAGGCAATCCTGCCGACAGCCGCGTTTCAGACGGCTTCTTCGGCCGTGTGCGAGTTATCGTTTCCGGGTAACAGCCGGCTGAAAGCCGTCCCTAGAGGTGACCCCAGCCACCACCTAAACTAAAGCATGGCTGAGCTTCTGGAACAGTTTGGACAAATCGACATCTACCTCTTTGACCAACTGCTGCGCGGCAATATCGCGCGCGGAATGCGGGTCTTGGATGCGGGGTGTGGAGCCGGCCGCAACCTGGTGTATTTTCTCCGCGAGGGATACGAGGTCTTTGGCGCGGACCTGGATCCCCGGGCGGTAGAGACCACGCGCCGCCTGGCGGCATCGCTCGCGCCCAACCTGCCAGCCGGCAACTTCCGCGCGGAAGCCATCGAAGAAATGTCCTTTCCAAGCGCGTTTGCGGACGTCGTGCTGAGCAACGCGGTGCTCCACTTTGCACGCACGGACGACCAGTTTCTGGCCATGCTGCGCGGCACCTGGCGCGTCCTGAACCCCGGCGGACTCCTCTTCTGCCGCCTGGCCTCCTCGATTGGCATGGAACACCAGATGCGGCGCATCGGCGGACGGCGTTGCCTGTTGCCCGACGGTTCGGAACGCTACCTGGTGGACGCGGAGCTTCTGGGCAAACTCACCGAAGAACTGGGTGGGCGGTTGATCGACCCGCTGAAGACCACCGTGGTGCAGAATCAGCGCTGCATGACCACGTGGGTGGTACGGAAGAACGCCTGATTTCGGTGCTTCATCGCTGCATCACTCCGACGAAGGCGCCGGTGGCGCCGCCAGCGAAGCGTGATGCCCGCCGCTCCGGTTTTCAGTGGTCTCTCCGCATACGCCCACCGCACTGCTCGGGCCAGCATGGAGCCGGGACAATTTGTCCCAAATGCCGCCATTGAGACAGAATGTCCCCTGGCCCGGCTGCCGGCGGCAGGCACAAGTCCTTCACTCAAAAGGCTATTCCGTCTTCGGACTAAAGGGCCTGATACATGCATTTCCAATCGCGGATGGCTGCTGCCAGACGAAAGGTTATGACTCAATGAGGAAAACTCTCGCTTTCTTTCTTTCCACGTTCGTGGCCGCCACTTTGTTCGCAGGCAATGGCAAACTCGCCAGGGATCTGGAATCGCTCGATCCCGCCTCGAATGTGGATGTGATTGTGCAGTTCAAACACCTGCCCACGGAGGCGCATCATCAGAAGACTCGCGGCAGGGGCGGCGTGCACAAGCAGAGCCTGGACCTGGTAAAGGGTTCGCTCTATTCCATGCCGGCCGGCAAACTGAAGGAACTCGCCGACGATCCGGACGTCGTGAGTATTTCGCCGGACCGGGCCGTCCATTCGAGCATGGACATGGCCGGTCCCGCGGTGGGCGCCGACATCGCGTCGCAGTACGGTTGGAATGGGCAGGGCATCGCCATCGCCATGGTCGACAGCGGCATTTCCTACCACTACGACCTGAGCGGCTCCAACATCTTCGACAACCGCATTATCTACCAGGAGAACTTCGTCCAGGGCGACACAGACACGGCCGATATCTACGGGCACGGTACCACAGTGTCGGGAATTGCCGCGGGCAACGGCTGGTGGTCCTCAGGGAGCAGGGCGAAGACCGCCATCCGCGGTATCGCCGTCAAGGCCAAACTGATCAACCTCCGCGTACTCAACGACTCAGGCGTCGGCACCGATTCCGCCGTCATCGCCGCCATCAGCCGCGCCATCCAGTTGAAGAGCCAGTACAACATCCGGGTCCTCAATCTCTCGCTGGGTCGTCCGGCGATGGAATCCTACAAGACCGATCCCCTCTGCCAGGCGGTAGAACAAGCCTGGAAGGCCGGCATCGTGGTGGTAGTGGCGGCTGGCAACAGCGGCCGCGACAATTCGCTGGGGACGCAGGGGTACGGTACCATCAACTCGCCCGCCAACGACCCGTATGTGATCACCGTCGGAGCCATGAAAACCAACGGAACGCCCGGCCGCGGCGACGATACCATCGCCAGTTACTCCGCAAAAGGCCCGACGCCGATCGACCACATCGCTAAACCCGACATCGTGGCGCCGGGCAACCGAATCGCGTCCCTCCTGGCGGGGAACAGTTTTCTCACCAACGGCTTTCCCGCCAATATCGTGCCGTGGTCGTACTACACCAGCAGCACCAGCCAGTTGGGATCGCTGGCGTATTTCCGTGAGAGCGGCACCAGCATGGCAGCACCGGTGGTAAGCGGCGCGGCAGCGCTGCTGTTGCAGCAGAACCCGAATCTGACGCCGGACCAGGTGAAGGCGCGCCGCATGAAGACCGCTTCCAAGGCCTTCCCCGCCTCCAGCATAGCCACCGACCCCGTCACCGGCGCGATCTATACCAGCTATTACGACTTGTTCACCGTGGGAGCCGGCTACCTGGACGTGTGGGCCGCGTTGAACAGCGCCGACACAGCGACGGCCGGAAAAGCGGCCCTCTCGCCTTCCGTCGTCTACGACCCGACTACCAGAAAGGTGAGGCTGGTCAACGGCACGAACGTGGTGTGGGGCGACAACGTGGTATGGGGCGACAACGTGGTATG
>JAPKZC010000273.1 GCA_026394025.1 Candidatus Solibacter sp. | reverse complement strand
CGGCGTTTCTGCACTCGGTGATGATGCAGGAAAAGAAAGGCATGATGAAGATCTGGAACATCGTGCTGGTGAGCGCCACGTTTTTCCTTTGTATTCTGGGGACGCTGTTGACGCGCTCGGGGATTGTGCAATCGGTACACGCGTTCGCGCGGAGCGATATCGGCAAGTATTTCGTGGGGTTCCTGGCGATTGGGATCGCGGCGGTGATCTTTCTGATTCTGGACCGGCTGGACTACCTGAAGAGCGAGGCGGAACTGGAGAGCGTGATTTCACGCGAATCGAGCTTCCTGTTCAATAATCTGATTCTGTTGGCGAGTTGCTTCGCGGTGCTGTGGGGCACGCTGTTCCCGGTGATCAGCGAGGCCATATCGGGCGATAAGATCTCGCTCGACGCGGATTGGTACAACCGGCTGATGGTGCCGATCGGTCTGTTCCTGCTGTTCCTGACGGGGGTGGGTCCGCTGTTCGCGTGGCGACGCACGTCGGCGGAGAGCCTGCGGCGCAACTTCCAGTGGCCGGGAATCGCATCGGTGGTGCTGGTGGGGGCGTAGATCGCGGCGGGGATGCGGCACTTCTATGCGCTAATCTCTTTCGGGTTCTGCCTGTTCGTGGCGCTGACCATTTTGGTGGAGTTCTACAAGGGCGCTCAATCGATCGGGGCGAAGAACCAGATGAACCTGATGCGCGCCACGGTGGAACTGACGCACCGCAATACGCGGCGGTATGGCGGGTATCTGGTGCACATGGGAATCGTGCTGGCATTCATTGGTTTCACGGGCCACGCGTTCAATCAGAACGAGGTCAAGGAACTGAGTACGGGCGACGCCATGAAGGTGGGCGCGTACGAAGTGCGCATGGTGAACCTGGCGCAGGGCGACGAAAGCAATTACTCCTGGCACCGGGCCACCATGGCGGTGAGTAAGAACGGGGAGTTGCTGGGCACACTGGAGCCGGAGAAGCGTTTTTATACGGCGAGTAAGCAGGGCACGAGTGAAGTGGGCATACGGGTGCGGCCTAATGAGGACCTTTACCTGAATTTCGGTGGGATGAGCGACGACAACCAGCGCGCGGTGATACAGGCGTACGTGTTCCCGCTGGTCTCGTGGATCTGGATCGGGACGCTGGTGGTGATTTTCGGCACGCTGGTCTGCCTGGTGCCGAGCAAGATCAAGCTACAGTACGCCCGCACGGAAGTAGTGGGGTATGCCAAGAAAAATGCAACGGTTCAGAAGTAGTCTGTTGGTACTGATTGTAGCGGTGGCGGCGCTGGCCCAAACGGCCAGCGAAAAGCCGAACGTGGACGTGCGGCGCGTGGGCGCGCGGCTGCAATGCCAGTGCGGATGCAAGGATTCGGTGGCCACGTGCAGCATGCTAGAGTGCCACTTCTCGAAGCCCGCCAAGTTACGCATCGCGCAGATGCAGAGCGTGGGCATGAGCGATGAGCAGATTGTGCAGGCGTTCATTCGGGATTACGGCATGGCGGTGTACCTGGCGCCGCCCAACGCTTTCGGCTGGATTGTGCCGTATGCGTCGGTAGGGTTCGGGATGGTGGTCATCCTCCTGTTCCTGCGCAAATACATCAAGCCGAAGCCCATGACCGACCTCGGGGAGATCGAGGCGGACGAGCCGGAACTGGCAAAGTACAAAGAGCAAATCGAGAAAGACACCGCGAACCTGGATTGAAGGGCTAGAACTGTCCTGTGATTATAGCGATTACCTGTGTCATAGCGATTGTCGTGATTGTGTTCGTCCTGGGGGTTCGGCCCAAGGACTTACCGGAGCCGGAACCGGTCTCCCCATTCGCTCACCTGGATGAGCGGAAAGCGGCGATCTACGAAAACCTGCGCGACCTGCAGTTCGAATACCGGCTGGGCAAACTCTCCGACAACGATTACCAGTTGACCAAGAAGGATTTGCAGAAAGAACTGGCCGCGGTGATGGCGGAAGTGGATCGGGTGAAGCTGCAACTGCAAGGGGGACGGGCGCAGGCGGCGCCGGCCCCGGCGGTGAAGGCGAGGGCGGCAGTGGCGGATTCTCTCACGTGTCCGCACTGCAACGCGCGTTTCGAGCAGGAGCTGAAATTCTGCGGGGAATGCGGGAAGCCGATGAAGGCGGTGAGAGCATGAGACGGCCTAGCGCGATGAGTTCGGAACGGGACGAGAGGGCGAATTCACCGCAGAGACGCAGAGAGCGCAGAGATAAGCGCAGAGAAATCCAGGATGGGCAGAGTGCTCCGAGCTTCGCTCGGATGGACAAGGCAGAGCCTTATCCCACAAGAGTCTCAGGGGCGAGGCACCTGGTGTGGTTGCTGGCGTGTACGCCGATGTTCGCGGCGGTGACCGGGACGGTGACGAACCAGACCACCGGGAAGCCGCAGGCCGGGGCGACGGTGGCGCTATATCAACTCGCCACGGCGACCGGGCTCAACCTGATCGACCAGGCGAAGAGTGACGCGCAGGGCAACTTCACGATCAATCAGACACCGCAGGGACCGCACCTGATACGTACCGCGTTCGACGGCGTGACGTACAATCACATGCTGCCGCCGGGAACTCCGACGACGGGAATCGGGATCGAGGTATTCAACTCTTCGAAGCAGGCGGGCGCGGCGAAAGTGGTGAAGCACATGATCCTGTTCGAGCCCTCGGGCGGACAAGTGGCAGTGAGCGAAACCTACCTGTTCCAGAACGAAGGCAAGACGGCGTGGAACGATCCCGACGGCGGGACGCTGAAATCCGGTGAACAAGACCGGCAAGGCAGACGTGATGGCGGTGGATTTCGCTATCAAGCCGGGCGACACGCGGATCGATGTGGCGTACACGATGCCGTATACGGAAGGCGCGGACCTGGCCGGCAAGGTAGTCAGCAAGGACGAGAACACGTACCTGATTGTGCCCAACGGCGTGACCCTGAAAGGCGACGGGCTGAACGATCTGGGGGCCGAGCCGCGGACGCAGGCGCACATTTTCGGGATAACGGGCGCCAGTTACAAGGTGCAGTTGACGGGAGCGGCGGTGGCGGCACCGGCGGAAGCGGCGGGGGGCGAACAGGCGGCGGAGGAAAGCGGCCCACGGATTGAGGAGATCATGCCGCGGGTGAATAGCAAGACGGTGCCGATTCTCCTGGTGGCTCTGGGGATTCTGGGCCTGGGGTTTGCGCTGCTGTATCGGGCGAGTCCACCGCCGCCGGCTTCCGCCCAGCGGCGAGGCACGCAGGGATGAACGCAGTCGGCGTGGAGGGCGTCTGGAAGTTTTATGGCGACTTCCCTGCCCTGCGCAACGTGGAACTCGCGGCCGCACCGGGGGCTTGCCTGGCTTTGATTGGGCGCAACGGCGCGGGGAAGACGACGCTGCTGCGAACGATCGCGGGGTTTTCGCGGCCGGGTAAAGGGCAGATCACGATTTTCGGAAACTCGCCGCGGGATACGGCCACGCGGCGGCTGATGGGCTTCATTGGCCACGGTATCAGCGTATACGACGAGCTTTCGGCACTGGAGAACCTGACGCTATTCGGTAAGCTTTACGGTTTGGCGGATCCAAAGAAATCGGCGCTGGAGTGGCTGGAGCGCACGGGTCTGGAACGGGTGAAGGATGGCCTGGTGCGGGAATTCTCGCGGGGTATGCGGCAGCGGCTGGCGGTGGCGCGCGCCTTCCTGCACGGGCCCAAAGTGCTGCTGCTGGACGAGCCGTTCACGGCGCTGGACGACCGCGCGATCGCGGTGCTGCAACGGCTGCTGCGCGAGGCGCTGGCGGACGGCAAGACCATCGTGATGTCCACACACCAGTTGCGGGAAGCCCTGGAACTGGCGACGCATGTGGCGCTGCTCAACCGCGGACAGGTGGCGTTTCACGGTGTGCGGACGGCGGAAATGGTGGCCGACCCCGGCTGGGTGTACGCGCGATACGGTGAGGGATGATGGCCTTCGTCCGGCAAGTGCTGGTGATCATGGCCAAGGATCTGCGCGCCGAGTTGCGGACCAAGGAAGCGATCAACGCATCGCTCTCTTTCGCCCTGGTGGTACTGCTGTTGTTCAGCTTCGCGTTTGACCCGAGCGAGGAGACGACGCGTGAAATCTCGGGCGGCCTGCTGTGGATTGTATTCGCGTTCGCCGGTACGCTGTTGTTGAACCGCAGCTTCGCGCGCGAACTGGAGAACGATTGCCTGGACGCGCTGATCTCGGCCCCGATTTCCGGGGCGGCGCTGTTTCTGGGCAAGGCGCTGGCCAACTACATTCTGGTGCTGGCGGTGGAATTGATCGCGCTGCCGCTGTTCGGGGTGTTCTACAATGTCCGGT
>JAPKZC010000816.1:1997-3270 GCA_026394025.1 Candidatus Solibacter sp. | reverse complement strand
GCCAGAAAAACCGCGCGGTTGGAAGAGGGCAGGTCTTCACCACAACGGTTTTCGAAAACCGCCCTTTGCCTTCCAATCACTTGCGCGCCGCCAAGGCCGAAAATTGCCCAAAACTACTCACGAACTGCGAAAGTCGGGCTAGGGTGCACGCAGACAATCGGCGTCGAGCCGGAGATCGCTCTCAGGTCCGTCACCAATTCGGGAGGAGACCAATCGGCTACCGGGAACTCGACCAGAAGCGCATCGAAAACGCGTGTTCGGAGCACCTGGAAGGCTTCCCAAGGAGTGTCTACTGCTTCAACATTGCAGCCCAAGTGTTTGCCGAGAAGCGCGGCCGGTATCGCGGACGATTCCGGGTGAGTAACGCTTAGTAGCGACGGTGTCATAGTGCACTCTCCAATACGAAAACTAACGACATAGAACTGTCCAGTACTATCGGACTACTACCATCTAAACTTTAAGGTGTATTCCTCAAAATTTTCCTATCCGACCCCAGGTAGTACTGGGGTAGTTAAATGCATTACATTGTGTGACTTCGATATGCGTGTCACCGTCCCAAAACACCATTCGCAACCACCCGCTCTCGGGAGCCTTCGTAATCGGTAGAAGCCTCCGGTGCGACCCGTGTTCTTCGCTCGCGATTTTCTTGCTTCCCGGCTCAAATCCGACGCGGAATCTTCGAGATAGTTAGTGTGCAGAGAATTTCCAGAATCGAACCGTTGCGAACCTATGTGGAGGATTCGGTATTGACCGCTTCCCCGACCGAGCTCGTCCGCATGCTGTACCGGATCGCGCTCGCTGCGATTGGCGAGGCTGAGCGACAGTTGGCGAGTGCAGACACCATGGCTCGGGGGAAATCCGTTTCCAAGGCGTTTGCCGCGGTCGAGGAGCTGAATAACGCCCTCGATATCGAAAAGGGCGGTGAGACTGCGGTCCGGCTGAGGGAGTTGTACCGATACATCCAAAACAGGCTCTTGACGGCGCACATAAACCAGTCCGCAGAGCTCTTTCAGGAAGCACGCAGCCTGTTGACGGTATTGTCTGAGAGCGTGCGTGAGAGTGTGCCGCAAGCCGACTCTTCCGCCAGCTCGATCCCAAGATCCAGCGCAGCCGAAGGGGCTCGACCGAAGCCAATGGCTACAGGTCACTCGCGTGTCTTGGCGGCTTTTTCCGCCGACTGAAGACCATCCATGACAAGCCGGGCCAAGCCGAGCCCGCCTTGGGCGGCCATGGATTGGGCAAATTGCTGCTCCGCCATATCCGAGGCGATGCC
>JAPKZC010000816.1:397-1917 GCA_026394025.1 Candidatus Solibacter sp. | reverse complement strand
AGAAGCGCTTCGAACTGAGTTGCGGATTCACGGATCTTTTGAGGATCGTCGCGTTTCGTCGAAGCGCCCGCCCCCGGATCTGAGAGGGCCGCTACGTTTGATGTGATCTCCATGACGATTCTGTTCCTTTTCCGCTAGATCACCTGGAGTTCGGCTTCCAGGGCGCCCGCGCTTTGCAGCGACTGCAAGATTGCGATGATGTCTCGAGCGGTCGATCCGATCGACATGAGACCATGCACTAGATCATCTACGGTAGCGCCGTTCTTCAGAGTCAGTTCACGTTGTCTGAACCTCGACCGGCAAGGCTCCGTGCATCACCGCCACCGGGGCGATGTGGACGTCCTTACCCATGACAATGGTTCCCGTCCGTTCGTTTACGACGACGCGCGCGGGGCGGTCGGCCTCGACCTGCAAGACTTCCATCTGCGCCACAAATTCGGTCGCGCGGGAAGCATAGTCTTGCGGGACGGCGACGTTGACGACACCGGAGTTTTCCGCCACCGCCAGATTGGACTTGAAATTTTCATTGAGCTTGGCGGCGATTCGGCTTGCCGTCGTGAAGTCAGCCTGTCGCAGTTGAAGCCGGATTCGCTGGCCGGGCGCCGCGGTCGGCGCCGGGCGCTCTACCGTCGCCCCATTCGGGATACGTCCGGCAGTCGGATGGTTGACGGTTTGGCTCGTCCCGGAACGTCCTGTCGCAAAACCTCCGGTTACCAGAGCGCCCTGCGCCAAAGCGTAAACCTGGCCATCCACACCCTTCAGCGACGAGAGAACGAGCTGCCCGCCCTGAAGATTGGTCGCATCGCCGATGGCCGAAACAGTGACATCGATGTGGGCTCCGGGTTGTGCGAATGGCGGCAGGGTGGCTGTCAGCATCACGGCCGCGACGTTGTTTACGCGAATGGCCGATCCGGGCACGGCAACGCCCATCTGTTGCAGGAGATTCGCCAGGCTTTGAGCGGAAAATACCGTTTGGCGCCGGTCGCCGGTTCCGTTCAGCCCCACCACCAGGCCGTAGCCGGCCAGTTGGTTGTCGCGCACACCCTCGATTGAAACCATATCTTTGAGCCGCGTAGCCAGTGCGGCGTCGTCAAAAAACGCAATGCCCAGGACCATCAGCAAGCCGGCGGATCTCATGTGCGTTACCCCCAATTAGAACGGCAGGATGCCGAGTAGTATTCGATATAGGATGAACGGACGGCGGATGGCGTCACCCACCAAGCCCTTGCCATCCACGCGTACTTCCAACTGCCCGAGTTGATCGGATTGAACCACGTTTCCGGTGGAGAGATCGGTGGGCCGAACCACCCCGCGCACCGTGATGACCTGCGCCTCCGAATTCACCGTGACGGCTTTGTTGCCTTCGACGACAAGATATCCGTTGGGCAAGATATGAGTGACCCGCGCCGCCACAGTCGTGCTCAGCGAGGTTTCGCGGCTGGTTTCGCCCTGGCCGTCTAACTGGTGTTCGCCGGAAACCTTCGCCAGATTAGGCCATGGACCGGTCGCGCGTGTGACTC
>JAPKZC010000816.1:0-358 GCA_026394025.1 Candidatus Solibacter sp. | reverse complement strand
TCCACCCATCGCATCCACGCCGGCTTTGACACTCGAGGATCGTGCGGACTTGGACGCGCCCTTGCTGACGGCTGAAGCTCGTTCGGCCACCAGAATCGTGACAATGTCGTCCACGCGAGCAGCGCGAATATCATTTGCCAGGTCGCCGAACCGGGCTGCCGGAGACCAGATCGAACCGGAGGTGGCAGGGCCGGAGGTCGCTGGCCCTCGCGTCATCGCCTCTTCCACATAACGATCCAGCGGTGTGGGACCAGGCGCTTTCTTCGGCTTGCTGCCTGCCGGGAAAGCCGCAAGAGAAACCATCACAAACAGCAGCGCGCACTTCATTCCTCACCTCCTGGCTGAGAGCCTCGCCCGG
>JAPKZC010000971.1:3025-13950 GCA_026394025.1 Candidatus Solibacter sp. | reverse complement strand
GCCGGCCTTCGATGTGCTCCATCGCGATGTAGTCGATATTGCGGTCGCTCCCCACATCGTGCACGGTGACAATATTCGGGTGGCTCAGGGCGGACGCGGCGCGGGCTTCGCGCGCGAGGCGTTGCCGGTGGACGGGGTCGTTGACCTGCTCGGGGCGCAGCACTTTCAGGGCGATGCGGCGGTCCAGACGCGTGTCCCACGCGCGGTAGACGACACCCATACCGCCCTGCCCGATTTTGGTTTCCACCCGGTACGGCCCCAGCATTTCGCCGTGCGCCAGGTCTGGCGGCGCCAACCGGGCGAGGGCGTCCAGCATGGGGTTTTCGAGAGATCCGCGTTCCGCGTCCAGAAGGCGCTCCACCTCCTCGCACAGACTCACATCGGAGCCACAGCTCTGTTTGAGGTACGCATCGCGCCCGGCTTCGGGCAATTCGAGTGCGGCGCCGAAAACTTCCTTGATCCGGGCCCAGCGCTCGGGAGTCATCGCCCGGCCTTGGACGAGATCTCGATGCGTAGCCATGCCTTGGCCATGGCCCATTCCCGCTTCACCGTGCGCGGGGCGATGGCCAGCGCTTCGGCCGTCTCCTCCACCGTCATGCCGCCGAAATACCGCATCTCGACCACCGTTGCCTGCTGCGGATCAAGCGTTGCCAACCGCGCCAGGGCTTCATCCACAGCCAGCATTTCTTCCGGCTGCTCTACGCCGCCGATGGTTTCGCAGGTTTCGACCTCGACTCGCATCTCGCCGCCGCCCCGCTTGGCGGCCACCCGCTGACGCGCGTAGTCCACCAGAATCCGCCGCATCAGTTGTGCCGCCACGCCCATGAACTGGGCGCGGTTCTGCCACGCCGCCTTCTGCCCGGCGAGCCGCAGGTACGCCTCATGCACCAGTGCGGTGGGCTGCAGGGTGTGGCCCTCCCGCTCAGCGCGCAGGAAGTGCGCGGCTAGCCGCTTGAGCTCGTGGTAGACCAGCGGAATCAGTTTCGGCAGGGCCTCGCTGTTGCCGCGTTTCATCTCGGCCAGCAGCAGGGTTACCTCGCCCGGAGAATCATTCATCGTCTTCTCTACCAGGAGGCCTATTTTACCTTCTTTCTCCTGCCGGCCACCATGGCGAACTCGCAGGTGTGGCCCCGTTTCTCCACGCTTCACGCGTACTAGGCAGATACAGAGCCCCCCGGCCGTATCGCAAATTCTTCCCTTGCGGCCCGCCTTCACCAAGTAGGGCGGGCCGTTCTTTTAGAGGCTTCGGTATAATTTGAGACTCATATGCACCGATTTGCGCTGTTTCTGATTCTGCTCCTCGGGCCGCTGGGCCTGTTCGCGCAGACCGCCCCGACGAATCTGGGGTTTGAAGCCGGAGGCACGCTCGGCGCCGTACCTCCTTTCTGGTCCACGTTCACCGTGCCCTCTGGACTGGCCTTCCGGGCGACGCTCGTCTCCGATGGCTGCCTGAACGGGCTGTACTGCGCTCTCATGACCGGACCGGCCAACGCCGCGTCCACCGCGTTCGGCAACCTGTCGCAGACTGTCTCCGCCACCGCTTATCGCGGACGCGCAGTGGTCTTTCGGACGGCCGTGCGCGTGCAGAGTCCCGGCATGCGCGCCATTCTCTGGCTTCGTGCGGATCGTCCCGACGGAACGGTGGCGTTGATCTTGAACTCGCCCGATATCACTTCGACCGAGTGGCAGTACTACCAGTTGAGCGCGGTGGTGTCTTCGGACAGCCAGAGCATGATCTTCGGAATCCTGAACTACGGTAGTAGCAGTGCGTGGGTCGACGACGGCTCGTTCCAGACCGTGGACGCGGCGGTACAGGAAGGTCCCCGTGCCGTTTCCGATACCGGTCTGGCCAACCTGACCGCGTTCACCAAAGTACTGGGATACGTGCGGCACTTCCATCCCAGCGATCAGGTGTCGCGGACAGACTGGGATTCGTTCACGGCTTATGGCGTCCGCGCGGTTGAATCGGCCGGCACAGAGGAGGAATTGGCTTCCAGGCTGCAATCCCTGTTCGACCCAATCGCGCCCACGGTGCGCGTCTTCCCTTCAGGCAGTCGTCCATCGCTTCCAGCGGACCTGCAGCCGGCGGTTACCACGGGGCTCCAACTCATTCGGTGGAAGCATTACGGCGTGTACCTTTCGAGCAACAGCAATATCTATCAGAGCGTTCGCCAGACCGCTCCCGCGGGCGGGCAGTTGCCGGCCGGGTTCCTCAGCCCCGTTCAGCCCTACGAAGCGCCCATCGGCCGCGGCCTCTCGGTATCCGTCCCGCTGACTCTCTATGCCGATTCGGGCGGCACCTTGCCGCATCGCCCCGAGCCTCCGTTCCACTGCTGCGCCTACGGACCCGACGACCGCGCTACCCGCCTGGCCGGCGTAGTGGTCGCCTGGAATGTGGCCCAGCACTTCTATCCCTACTTCGACGTGGTGCAGACCGACTGGCCGGCCGCACTCGCCGACGCACTCCGCGGCGCGGCGACGGATGCGGGCGCCAGTACCTACTTCGCCACCTTAAGCCGCATGTGGGCGGCCCTGCACGACGGCCATGGCTGGGTGTGGGGGCCACAGACGAACCTCATGGCGCCCCTGGCCTGGGATTGGGTGGAAAACCAGTTGGTGATCACGGTGGTCAAAAGCGGCGCGGCGACAGGCTTGGCCAAAGGCGACCGGGTGGTGCGCATCAACGGCAAGCTGGCTGAAGATGCCCTCTCGGACCAGCGGCAACTCATCTCCGGCGCCACTCCGCAGTGGATTCTCTATCGCTCCTTAGTGGCTTTGGCCCAGTGTCCCAACGGGGCGCGCACCATGCAACTCGAGATCGAGCCCTTTGCCGGTCCGGGCGCCAACCGCACCATCGAGTTCACTTGCGGAACCGATACCAGCTGGAGCGAATCCCGGCCGGGCGTGGTCACCGAACTCGAGCCCGGAATCATGTACGTCGATATCAACAACCTGACCGAAGCCGCCTGGAGTAACGCGGCAGCCAGCGTGGCCAGCGCCAAAGGGGTGGTCTTCGACCTGCGCGGGTACCCGCAAACCCTGACGTACTTACAGCACCTCGGTACTCAGACCCTGAGCAGCGCGCAGTGGAATATTCCCACTCCGGCAAAGCCCGACCGAATCGATTTCACGTTCCAGAAATCCTCCTGGTCACTGACGCCGCTGCAGCCCGCCATTGCCGGCCGGCGCGTATTCCTTACCGATGGCCGCGCTGTCAGCTACGCGGAAACAGTGATGGGGATTGTCGAAAACTATAAGCTCGCCGAGATCGTGGGTGGCGCCACCGCGGGCACCAACGGCAACATCAATTACATCTACCTGCCCGGCGGCTTCCGCTTTGGGTTCACCGGCATGAAAGTGTTGAAGACCGATGGATCGCAGCACCACGGCGTCGGCATTCACGCTACGATTCCTGCCTCCCGCACCCGCAAAGGAGTCGCCGAAGGCCGCGACGAAGTACTGGCACGCGGCGTGGAGGTAGTGAAAGGACCGCAACCTGGCCCTGCTCCCACCCTCACCGCGGTGGTCAACGCGGCCAGCTATGCCGAGGGACCGGTCGCGCCCGGCGAGATCGTGACTATCTTCGGGACCAACCTGGGCCCCGCAAGCGTGGCGCAAACTGCGTACGACGGCTCCGGCTTTTTGGGCACCTGGGCCGGAGAGACGCGGGTCTTCTTCGACGACATTCAGGCGCCCCTGGTCTACGCGTCGAACACGCAGGTGAGCGCGATCGTGCCGTACCAGGTGACCGCCAACACCAAGATACGCGTCGAATACCAGCTCCGGAGTTCCGACGCGCGAACGGTCCAGGTGACCGCTGCCGCACCCGGAGTCTTTACGGTCGCGGGGAAGTCGCAAGCGGCAGTGGTCAACCAGAACGGCAGCTTCAACTCGGACGCCAACCCCGCGGCCAGCGGCGAGATCGTGACACTATTCGCAACCGGCGCCGGGGCGACTTCCCCCGCGGGCGTCACGGG
This sequence comes from Candidatus Solibacter sp., assembly GCA_026394025.1. Classification (GTDB taxonomy): domain Bacteria; phylum Acidobacteriota; class Terriglobia; order Bryobacterales; family Bryobacteraceae; genus Solibacter. Next base: position 9,973 of record JAPKZC010000971.1, on the reverse strand, counting down.
AAAACTCCCGCCTCCGGGAAGTGTTCCGGCGGGCGACGTGGTGGTCACTTTCGGCGGAATCCGCGGCGAGCTGCAATTTGTGGGCGAGATCGCGGCCGGCGTGCTACAGGTAAATGTAAAGGTACCGGCAACCGCGGTCTCCGGCAGTGCGGTGCCCCTGTCCCTCTCGGTCAGTGGCACTGCCAGTCCGGCACGTGCGACCGTCGTCATCAAGTGACGGGAAGGTGCCCGCGACCTTCTGTCCAGTAGAATCCCGGGTGCGTTGCGTTTCGGGCACAAGTCAGGTTCCGCCGGGCCGTACCAGCCCCACCCCTACTCCCCGTAGCTGATTTCCGTATGGCGGGCGGAGAGGCCGGAGTAGATCAGCAGGATCAGCGACAGCACGAGCAAGCCGGGGACGGCGATCCAGAAAGGGGTGGGGTCGGCGTCGATCACCATCACGTTGAACGGCGGGGGAATCGGGATCTCTACCGGGCAGAGGTTCTTCAGGTAGAAGATCACGCTGATTTTCTTGAGCACGGTGGGCAGGAACGGGTTCAGGTTTTCCCATACCATCACCACCGCGGCTGGGATCATCGGGTTGCGGAAGAAGATGCCGCTCATCAGGAAGACGGCGCCGTAACCGATGCAGGCGAGCGCCGCAACCAGCACGTAGGAACCGAGCTGGCTCAGACCGGGACCGTGCAGGATGTAGTCCGTGTAGCCCGCGCCGAAATGGCGGCCGATCAGCAGGAAAGAGACGGCCGTGCTGCCCACGAACAGGAACAACGCGGTGGCGAGGCCTGCCAGATATTTGCCGGCTACCAGTAGTTCGCGGCGCAGCGGCGTCAGGTAATAGTAGTGCAGCGTCTTCTCCAACATCTCGCCGCGGAAGAGATTGGAAAAGATGCCCACGCACCCGAAGAAAATGCCCAGGCGCAGATAGTAGAAATGGAACAGTCCGGCAAAGACCAGGCTATCCTCACCGAGACTATGGCGTCCGGAACCGTGCGTGCCGATCTCGATCAGCCAGTGCCCCAGGGTGAGGAACACCGGGCCCAGAGCGAGGAAATACACCCACCAGCCGCGCCGCGAGAGAAACGTCTTCTTCATTTCGAGGCGAAGCACGCCCGCGATCTGGCGCATCCAGAGATTCATATCGTGCTCCCCTCTCCGCCGATCAGGTATTGATACACGGAGTTCACGTCGTCATCCGCCGGCGCCACCGATTCCACCACCAGGCCGGAATCGATCACGATGCGGTTCAACAGCAGGTAAAAGCCGTCGGCATCGGTAGTGCGCAGCAAGAGGCCGTGGCCATCGGTGTGGATCTTGGCTTCCACCAGGTGGTTCTCCTGGAACAGTTGCGCCGCCAGTTGGCTGGGGTGATCGCAGCGCACCAGGATCTGCATGGGCTGGTCCTTGACCTCGCCACGCACGCTTTGAATCTGGCCCTCGGCGACTACATAGCCCTGGCTGAGCAGGATCACCTGGTCGCTGATGCGGTCCACTTCGTGGAGGATGTGACTGGAGACGATGACGTGCCGTCCCATCTTGCCCCACTTTTCGAAAAGCGCGATGGCTTCGGCTCGGGCCAGCGGGTCGAGGCCGTTCAACGGTTCATCGAGGACCAGGACTTGCGGCTCGTGCGCCGTGGCCTGCGCCAGTTTGACGCGTTGCCGCATGCCCTTACTGTAAGCGGCCACCGCACGGTTGCGCGCGTCGCAGAGGCCGACGGTTTCGAGCGCGGCCATGGTGCGCTGGTCGCACTCCTCGTGGCTCATGCCGAACACGCGCAGAAAGGAGTAGATAAATTGATAGCCGGTGAGACCCTTGGGGTAGGTGTCGAACTGCGCGCAATAGCCCACTGCGCGGCAAAGGTGCGCGGGGTCTTCAGTGGACATACCCAGCACGCGGATCTCGCCCTGGCTGGGGCGGATCAGGCCGGTCATCAAGTTCATCAGCGTGGTTTTGCCGCTGCCGTTGGGGCCCACCAGGCTGGTGACGCCGGGCGGAATCGCCAGGCTGACTTTGTTGACGCCGAGCACTTCTCCGTAGAAGCGGGAGATATTGGCGAAGGTGATCAGGTTGTCGCTCAACGCACCACCTCCATGCCGCGGATTTTGCGCGTCAGCATGTAGAGGCAGATGAGGCACAGCACGCCGAGCGCCGTCCAGCAGCACCACAGCGGAAGCTCCTGGCCCTGCGGCATGCGGAAGAACATGCCGCCGTTATTCTCCGCCGGGTTGGCGCCGAAGAGTTGCACCCAGATAGAACCGATCAGTGCGCTGATGTTCAACAGGTGTCCCCAGCGGGTGCGCTGCACCCCGTTGATGGCCACGCCGAAGCCGGCGGCCACGAAGAAGACGCCGAACATCAGGGCGCCGGCGGCGGGTTTCCATTTCACCCAGGCGGACAGGGCGAGCGCCATAAGGGCAAGGATGAGCAGCCAGACCCAGGATCCGACGAAGATGCCCACCGCCAGGCTGGTGTTGGCCTGCATCCAGGTCCAGCCCTGTTCGAGGTAGGCTTGCAGCATGAATAGCAGCAGGCCGGGAACCCAGGTCATAAGCGACATCAGCACGATCAAAATCCACATCTTGCCGAGCACATACTCAACGCGTGAGAAGGGGCGTGCCAGATACAGCGAAAGGGCGTTGTTGGCCAGATCTGGCGAGACCTGTCCGGGACCGGTGAAGGCCGCCAGGAACAGCGCCAGCATGCTCTGCCAGCCCAGGAAGTTCATGAAGAAGGTGGTGTTGATGGAAATGAGACGGCCGGCGTTCTGCACGCCGAGCAGGTTGAGCGCGCTGGCGTTGTGCTGCACGTAAATGATCAGCGCGCAGACCAGCGGGTTGATGAAGCTGGCGATGAAGAAGATGGTGAGGAAACGCGATTTGCGCATTTCCTCGAAGGCATAGCGCGGAATCACCAGGAAGCGCGTGAACGAAGGTGTCAGCGCGCCGTCATACGGCCGGTAGGTTTTCTTATAGACGGCCATCGGCAGTCTCCATGGCTTTGAGGAAGATATCTTCGAGCGAATTCGACGGCCTCGACGAAGGCGCCGTCGACGCCTCCGCGCGTCTCCAGTTCCAGGAAGCGGCGGTTGGCGCGGCGCTCTTCCTCCAGATTGCAGAAGGCGGCGATGTTGCCGTCCTTGAGGATCAGCACCTCGTCGCAGCACTCTTCCACGTCGCGCAGGAGATGCGAGGAAAGCAGCAGGTGGAGATCGCCACGGTCGCGGATTTCCTGAATCAGCGCGATCATGCGCAGGCGGGCGGGCGGATCGAGTCCATTGGTGGGCTCATCCAGAAACAGGACCTTGGGACCGTGCACGATGGCTTGTGCCAGCTTGGCGGCCTGCTTCATGCCGAGCGAGTAGGTGCCGAGGGCGCGGTAACGAACCTCGCCGAGGCCGACATAGAAGAACGCTTCGTGGGCGCGTTCCAGGGCGTGCTCGGGCGGCAAGCCGGAAAGTTCGGCCATCAGGCGGACAAAGCGGACGCCGCTCATCGAAGCGATGAAGGCGTCGTTCTCCGGCATGTAGCCGATGAGGCCGCGGACTTCGCGCATGTGAGTGCGCACGTCGCGGCCGAAAATGCGGGCGGTGCCGGAACTCGGCTTGTGAAAGCCAAGCAGCGTGTTGATGAGGGTGCTCTTGCCGGCTCCGTTAGGACCGAGCAGGCCGATGGATCGCCCGGTGAGTGTGGCTTTCAGGTTCTTGAGGATGGCGCGGTTGCCGAAGCGCACTTCGAGGCCATCCAGTTCTATGACGGGGTCCATTCCCCTATTTAAACGCAGGCGCGCGGTCCCGTGTTCCCATGAACTGTGTGAAAGGGATGGCGTTCTGCAGATTGCCGCCGATGAGGTTGCTCAGACTCATCCCCATCAGGTTGCCGCTGGTAGCTACGCTGATGCGGTCCGGTTCTCCGTAAGCGGCGATCAGGGTGGATTTCATGTTGCCCAGGTTCTGCATCATGTTGGCCTGCGGGCCGCGGCCCTGCGGGACCATGCCGCCGAACAGACTGAGGATCGGCGCCAGCGTGGTGCCCAGATTCTGGTAGATCAGGGCCGAGAAGTTATTGTAGTGATCGCGCGGCAACAGGGCGATGAACGCCGGGGAGTGGGTGATCGAGGCCCTGCCGCTCTTCGCCTGCAAGGCGCGGGAAACCAGCACGCGGGTGGGTCCGGCGATCATATAGCCATCGGCAAACGTGTAGTGCGCTTCGGTGAGCGGGCTGCCATCGCCTCCCGCGATCATGTAGTAGGTCCGGCCCTCCACGACTTCCTGCGCGAGGCGCAGCGGCTGATTGCCGGCCTTCACGGTTTCCCTGCTATAGGCCTCGGCGAACTTTTCGAGCGCGGTCTGCATCTTGACGGGGTCATAGACTTCGGTGACCAGCTTCCAGGAAGGCACGGGGATGGCGGAACCGTCCAGCGAGAGGGAGAACTCGCTGCCCAGGGCCATGGCGAAATCGTTGCGCACATCAACGCCGGTCTGCTCGCGCAGGCCGCTGAGCGATTTCTCAGCGGACGCGGCGACCCCGCGGGTTTGCAGGCCCACCAGGCCATCCACGATGGCGACCGGGCTCTTCACTACGAACGCGGCGACGATGGTGGCCTCGGGAGAAACGTAGTCGAGCGAGCCCATGGGCGAAGGGTCGGCCAGCCAGGCGGCCATGCCGGTGCGAGGGCCATCGAAGCCCAGCGCGGCGCGAGCTTCCATCTGGTGATTAATTTCCTTCTCTTCGGCGATGAAGTAGCGGGCACCGCCGGCGATCGCCTGGCGCGGTCCGAGGAGGGAGAGATCGGCACTCAGTAGAAGGCCGGCGCCATTCTTATAGGATTCGTTGATGCGCGCATAGAACTTGGTGTTCTGGAACCCGCCGGCTGGCGCGCCCAGACTAGAGGCGAAGGCGGCGACGGCGTCCTTGGGGCCGAATGCCACCAGCCCGTTGCGCTCTTCCACCGCGACTCCGGCGGGCAGTTGCTGCTGCTTGAGGAACTCGCCAAATCCGGGGCGCTTCACTTCGGCGAAGAAGACCGGCAGTTGGGTCTTGCCATCAGCCGTGGTGAAGCCGGTGACGACGATCTCTTCGCCCAGATATTCGCTGGCGGCGCGGAGCTTTTCGAGGATGGGTCCGGCGCCAGCGGCGTGGCCGCTCCACCAAGCGCGCAGTTCGGGGCTTTCCGACATCTTCTGGTTAAAGACACTCTGCGTCTGGGCCAGATAGCCGGCCAGGTTCGGGATGCTGGCGAAGAAAACGGTGGACGCGGGCAGGCGGCCCAGCAGCTTGCTGGTATAGCGCAGTTCGGGCATACGGATCTGCGCGAGGCCGGCGCGCAGGCTTTCCAGTTGCTGCGTGAGCTTCTCGCGATTGCGGCTCCAGCCGATATCGTCCTTCACCGAGACAGGCTCCAGGTTGGGGCTGGTTACGCTCTGATCGCCGGGGCGCAGAATCTTCTCGTTACTGTCCTGCGAGACGCGAACTTCGCCTTCGATGACGGACACGCGCGAGCCTTTGACGCCACTGGTGACGCTGAACACGGTGCCGGTGACGGCCACGCGGCAATCGGCGGTAGCCACATACAGGTGTCCGGAACTGCGTTTGGCTGCCTGCACGATGATGCTGCCGCGTCCCAGGCGGATGGTGAGGTCGCGGGCGGTTTGGGTGCTGGAGAATCCGGAACGTTCGCGGAGTTCCACCACGCTGCCGTCCTTCAATTGCAGCATGGCGTTGGAATCTTTGGCGGTGCGGATCTCGACGCCATCGGGGAGGTCCTGGCCCGCGGCCAGCACCTGGATTCCAGTGGGCAGGATCTCATAGAGCGTGCCGTTGACGGCCTGCACGATGGCGCGTCCGGTGTGGTTGCCATACTGATCCACGGCGAACCAGACGGAGAGTCCGGCGGCGGCGAGCACGGTGGCGGCGACTGCCCAACGGGCGGCATAGTTGACGCGGCGCGGGGCGGCGGGCACGGGCATGGTAACCACGCGGCCCTCGTAGACGCGGCGGCAGGCGACGCACTCGTGGAGGTGGTCTTTGACCAGCAGGGCGCGCGCTTCGGGCAGATGGCCGGTTTTGAACTCGGGGATGAGCGCCTGGAAATCTTCACAGGTGTGTAGCGGGGCATGGCACTGCGCGGCGAGGTTGGCCCACACGCGGGCGGCGGCGGCTTCGACGACGGCCGCGTCGACGGTGTCATCGCGGATTTCGATCATGGCTTGCTCCAGGGCAGGATCCAAGGGTGTGTATTCGGTGTTCATGCCACGCCTCCCATGTAAGCTTGATATTCCTTCTGCAAACGATCTCTGGTGCGCGAAAGTGTCACGGCCACGGTTCCGGTTGTGGTGTTGAGCAGGCGCGCGATTTCGGGGTTGTCTTTGCCCTCGAAGAAGCGGAGGGCGAACATCTGGGCGATGCGGGGATTGAGGCGGGCGAGAGCGCCGCGCAGCCACTCGCGGATCTCGTTGGAATGCTGGGCACGCTCGGGACTGCGGGAGGCAGGTTCGGCGAGCACGGGTTCCAGTTCATCGAGGGGGATGTTGCGGATGTTCTGTCGGGAGCGCATGAGATCGAGCGCCGCATTGACGGCCGAGCGGTGGAGAAAGCTGGCGATGTTGCCGATGGGTTCGGCGCCGTTATCGCGCTTCAGCATGCGGAGAAAAACTGTCTGGAGGACGTCTTCGGCGTCGCCGGCGTTGGCGGTGATGCGGTACGCGGCGCGAAAGACCAGGGCATGGTGTTCACGGAAGATCTGTTCCAGGTCCTGGACGGAGAGGTCGGCCGATTCTATGGGGGCAGCCATTAGCGCTTTCATCCTATCAGGCTCATCCTACTGTAGGAGACGGCGGGCGGATGGGGGAATTAGCGGGTTTCGGGGCGGGCTGGGGTGAAAAGCGAGACACGAATGTCTCAACTTTTGAGTGATTTATGCTGAAAACAAAAGAGTTACGCGCACAGAGTG
>JAPKZC010000971.1:0-2956 GCA_026394025.1 Candidatus Solibacter sp. | reverse complement strand
GAGACAAATTTGTCTCAACTGTAGGGTTTTACCGCAGACGAGATAGGGACTGCGGAACGAGGGATTCCCCCTGATTTCATGATACTCCCCGGCACCCGGAAAACCGGTTACGGAAGAAGTGTTTTTCGCGCTTAAGTGATTTCGTTCGATTGGGTTGCAATTATTTTATTTTCGTGTGACAAGCTCATTCGGAACGTACGATATCGCCGGGCTGAAGGCGGAGCACGCGGCGGGCGGGGTGGGCTGCGGCGGCGACGGCGGCAAGCATCACGATGGCGGAACTGAGCCCCAGTGCAGACACAGACCACGGGGAGAATCCGGGCACCTTCGATGCCATGAAGATCGCACCGGGGAAGGCGATTGCCAACCCGAGGGCCAGCCCACCGGCGGCGAGTTTCAGGCCGCTCGCCAGTACGGCCGCCATGATCTGACGGGGAGCCGCGCCGAGCGCGAGCCGAATAGCGAATTCCTTGGACCGTCTGGCGAAAAGCGCGCTGGTGATTCCATGCAGTCCCGTGATCGTGAGCAGAAGCGCCAGAAAGCCAAGTAAATAGAACAGTTTTGTGGCCGCTCGTTGCACAAACAGGGAGTCCTGATAGTGCTGCCACAGGGTTTTGGAAGATGCTACGACCGATCCCGGTTGGGCCGCGGTAAGCTCGGCGCGTAGAGCCGCCAAATAGGCGCCCGGATTGCCGGCCACTTCGATGGTGAACGTGGTATCCCCTCCGGAGCGCGTGGGCATGAGGGCAACGGCGCGCGGCTGCGGCGGATCGTAGACTCCACTCCAGGCGGTGTCCTGAAACACACCCACGATTTGCCGGATAGCGCCATCGAGGCGAATCTCCCGTCCCACGGCTTTGCCCGCGGAGTCGAGTTGGCGGGCCAAAGTCGCGTTTACCAGAACCGCATGTTGATCGGCGGCCTCGAGGTCGCGTCCGGAGAGAATCGGCACGCCGAGTATGGAGAGGAATGCCGGTCCGGCGGAGACTGCCTTCACTTTACGCGGTTCCTGCCCAGGGACCTCCAAACGGAACGTTGCACCATCCCCCGATCCCGATAGCGGAACACTCCGGCTATAAGCCACGCGGCGGACACCGCCGATTTGTGCCAGGCGGTCGCGAACCGCTACGCAATCGATCGGGCGCTGGCTTCCGTCTTCGCCTGTCGGCAACAGCACCGCCATCGCCACGGGACGGTGAGGATCGAACCCCACATCCAGCCGCCGAACGCCCGAAAGGGTATCCAGCACCAGGCCGGCGCTGAACAAGAGGATTTCCGCGGCGGCGACCTGCAAAACGATCAGCAGGCTGCGAACCGGGACGCGGACGTGCAGAATGCTGACGGCGGAATCCCGGCGAAGACCGGAAAGGAGATCCGGGCGAGATCCGCGCCAGGCGGGGACCAGTCCGAATGAGAGCGCCGAGAAGAACACCAGTGAAGCGGCATACAGCCAAACACGCGGACCAAACGAAAACTGGAAGTCGAGCGGGAACACCATGGAGGGCAGCAAGCCGGGGAGAAGATTCATTAGTACCTTGGATTCCCGAATCAGGCGCGCGCGCGACGCGCCTAAGGCCTGTCGAATGGCCGTTTCGTGGCGGCGCTCTTCCGCGCGGGCCAATAGAATGCCAGCCACGTTGGCACAAGCCACCGCGAGCAGGATGCCGAGTAGAAGCACGCCAATTCCGGTGAGGTTTCGGTTGCTCCTGTCAAGATCCGTCAACACAGCGTAGGTGTCGCCGGTCAGGTATCGGTTGGACTCCGGCCACTGTTGCGCTAATTCGCGGCCAATACTCTCCACTTCGACTGCCGCCTGGGCCGGTGGAACGCCGGGCCGCAAGCGCGCAAAAATGGTTGCGTCACCACGCAGGTCGCGGCGCTCCATCGAAGCACGGAAACTCGGTTGGAGTTGGAGCCAGGTCTCGACGGGAATCCATAGATCGGTGGCGACGATCATCGACCTGATACCGCGGAAATCGGGTGCGGCTACGCCATCGATCGTGAAGGTCTGGCCATTGACCAGCAGGGTCCGGCCGATGATATCGCGCCGGCCTTCGAATTCGCGCATCCAAAAGTCGTGGCTGACGATGAGGCTCGGACGGCCCTTCAGGAACCCAGGCCCAAACGGAATGGGCAGGCCTAACACGCTGAAGTAGTCTTCGCTCACCAGGTGCGCGCCAACCAAAACGCGGTGGCCGTTCAAAGCCACCATGGCCCCCTGACCACGTTGGTAGGCCAGGCCCGAAAAAGACTTCGCCGAGCGGCCAAAATCCCGGAATTCAGGATAAGTAGCTCGCTGATAATGATATTCCGCGTTCGGCCGCATATCCAGAAATCGGATCTCGACGATCTCGCCCGGAGCCTTGACGGGAAGCGGCGTCAGGAACAGGCGGTCCATCACGGAGAACATGGTGACGCTGGGAGTAAAAGCGAGCGCCAGCGAGAGCACCGCAAGAGCGGCAGTGCAGACACTTCTGGTGTCCTCCTTAATGCGGGCGACGTTGCCGAACTTGCGGAGGGCGGCGAAGCGTGCCTCGGCCGGGGACATGCCGCGGGCGATGTTATCCTCCGTCTCCATGGCGATGTGATCGGCGATGTCGCGCTCCAGTTCCTCTTCCAGGCGGCGGCGTTTCATGATTCGGCCTCCGATTCCGCAGGGCGCATGATGCGGGCGACGGCGCCGGCGAATTTCTCCCATCGGGTGTTCTCGATGGCGAGCTGCTTTCTGCCTTTTGGCGTGAGGCTGTAGAACTTGGCGCGGCGGTTGTTCTCCGACAATCCCTCTTCCGACTGAATCCAGCCGCGTTTGATCAAGCGGTGCAGCGCGGGGTACAGCGACCCCTGCTCCACCTGAAGCACGTCGTCGGAGTTCCGTTCAATGGCGTGGGCAATGGCGTGCCCGTGCGCCGGAGCGAGGACCAGGGTGCGAAGGACCAGCATGTCCAGGGTACCCTGT
>JAPKZC010000104.1:2424-14031 GCA_026394025.1 Candidatus Solibacter sp. | reverse complement strand
CGAGTTCGGTAGCGGCGTAGAGCAGGCCTTGGCGCGCGGGGTCTTCCCTGATGGAGTTGAGGTGGGCCGGTTCGACGAGGCCATCGGCGGCGAGCGACCAAGTCGTGCCGAAATCGTGGGTGCGGTAGATGTACGGCTTGTAGTCTTCGCGGCGATGGCGATCCACTGCGGCCCAGGCTGTGGCGGGGTCGAAGTGCGAGGCTTCGATCTGCGTGACCTTGCTCCAGGCGGCGAGGCCGGGCGGGGTGACATTGGTCCACGTCTTGCCGCCGTCGCGCGTGAGGTGGATCAGGCCGGTATCGCTGCCCGCCCACACCATGCCGGCGCGCAACGGCGAGGGAGCGATAGAGTAGATCACGCCGAAACCTAGTTCCCGCGCGTTTTCGGGAGTAACCGGGACGGTGGGTGCGGCTTTGTCTTTGCGGGTATCGCCGGTGAGATCGCCGCTGATCTCATGCCAGGTGAGGCCGCCATCGGTGGTCTTCAGCAGGTATTGCGATCCGTAGTAGAGCGTGTCGGGCTCGAGCGGAGCAAAGACCAGCGGGGCGGTCCAGGGGAAGCGATATTTCTGGGTGGATATGCTGCCGAAGACGCCGCCGCGCACCGGCCAGGGCGTGATATTCTGCGCCTGCCCGGTGCGTTTGTCGAACCGCGACAGGGCGCCGTTGGAATTGCCGACGTAAAGAATGTTCTGGTTTTTGGGATCGACCGCGATCGCGCCGCTCTCGCCGCCGCCAACGGAATACCAGTCGCGGGCGTCGATCTGGCCGTGATCGGTGCGGCTCGGAATGGCGGGGGGGCCGGCATCCTGCTGGGGGCCGTAGACATGGTAGGGGAACTGGTTGTCGGTGGTCACGTGGTACATCTGCGCGGTCGGTTGGTTGTACCAGGTGCTCCAGGTTTGGCCGCCATCGACGCTGATATTGGTGCCTTGGTCGGCCCCGCTAATCATGCGGCGGGTGTCGGTAGGGTCGATCCAGAGAGCACGGTAGTCGTCGCCGCCGGGCGCGCCTTTCAGCACGTTGAAATTGCGGCCGCCATCGGTAGAGCGATACAGCGCTACGTTGGGAGCGTAGACCACGTCGGCGTTCTTCGGGTCCACGACGATGGCGCCGAAGTACCAGTTGCGGCTGGTGATGCGGGCGTCGGCGGAGGCGCGGGCCCAAGTGGCGCCGGCGTCATCGGAGCGGTAGAGCCCGCCGGCGCCGGGAGCGTCGATGAGGGCGTAGACGCGGCGTCCGCCGGGGGCCACGGTGACCCCGCTGCGTCCCCATTGGACTTCGGGCAGACCGTGTGCGGCGAGTTGCGTCCAGTTGTCGCCGCCATCGGTGGTCTTAAAGAGGCCGCTGCCGGGGCCTTCGATGGGAGCGTAAGTGCTCCAGGGCGGACGGTGGGCGGTCCACTCGGTTGCGTAGATGGTTTTGGAATTGGTGGGGTCGATAGCGAGATCGACCGCGCCGGTTTCGGGTCCGCGGTGGAGTTCGGGCCGTAAACGTGGCCGAGGGCAGCGACGTAAACGAGATCGGGATTGTGCGGGTCCACTTGGATGGCGGCGATCTGACGAGTGTCGCGGAGGCCCACGTTTTGCCACGTCTTGCCGGCGTCGGCGGACTTGTAGACGCCATCGCCGAAGCTGATCTGGCTGCGGATATCGGATTCGCCGGTGCCCACGTAGATCACGTTGGGGTTCGACGGCGCGACGGCGAGTGCGCCGATGGAAGCGATGGGCTGCCGGTCGAAGATGGGAAGCCACGTGACGCCGGCGTTAGTCGTCTTCCACACGCCGCCACCCACGCTGCCGAAGTAGAACGTGGTGCTGTCGCCTGCCACGCCGCTGACTGAGGAGATGCGTCCGCCGCGGAACGGGCCGATCATGCGCCATTGCAGTTGATCGAAGAGATTGGCGGGCAGGGCGGCACTGTGAGCGGCGGCACAGAGTACGAGGGCGAGGGTAGCGGAACGCATGTTTTGAGGGTATCAGTTTGGCGGTCTGGGAAGAGGTCCGCGGTTCGCAGATCGCGTACGCCGTGGCCGCGCGGAGCGAAGACGGAGTCTAGTGTCCCGTCCCGCGCGGTAGCGGACAAGGAGCGCAAAAGCCGGACCACGGGGTCCCGAGCGGACGGACCCAGAGGGTACCCCATTCGCCCCGCCTCGTGCGCGAAGGCAGGGTTTCCCGGGAGCGGGAGCGTTACGGCCGCGCTACTGCCCCATTTCCTTCAGCAAGCGGTCTGCGCGGTAGATCTTCCTCAGCGCCTCCACGATGCCTTGCGACGCCACATGGACGCTGCGGGCCTGTTCCTCGCTGTACTGATACGTGATGGGCAGGCTCTCAATATTGCCGTCGAACACGATGCCCACAATCTCGCGCCTGGTGTTCACGGTGGGGCTGCCGGAATTGCCGCCCGTGATGTCGCAAGTGCTCACGAAGTTTAACGGCACAACGGGGTCCAGCGACGCTTTGGCTTCCACCCAGCGCGCGGGCAGGATGTAGGGATCGTCCTTGCCGGCGCGTTGATAGAGCCCGCCGAAGGTGGTGGCGAACGGCACGGCTTTTTGAGTCTTGCCGGAATAGCCTTTGACCACGCCGAAGGAGACACGCGGCGTGAAGGTGGCATCGGGGTAGTCGGTGGCGCCCAGTACCTTGAAGCGATACTGCGCGATGCGCTCCACGCTGGACGCTTCCAGCGATTCGATGGAGTCTTCGTATCTCTTGCGCAGCTTGCGCGCCGGCGCGTCCACCAACTGCGCCAACTGAATCATGGCGTCGCCGGATTTCGTCAGCGCGTCGGGATCTGCCGCGAGGCGCTTGCGCTCGGCGACATCCTTCAGTTTGCTGCCGCGCACGTAAGCTTCGGCGGCCTGCCGTGGCATGCGCCCTTGCAGGATCGCCTTTACCGGGGCCTCCTTCTCGCCGAGAGCTTTCAACTCTTCGAAGTACTGCGCGAGCAGAACGATCTCCAGGCCGTCATCGATGGGCGCCGGTGAGTAGAGCGCCAATTCCAGCGTCTTGCGGGCGCTATCGCGAAACTCGGTCAGGCGCTGGTCGTTGGCCTTGGCGCGCTCCTCGGAGAGGCGCACAATCTGGCGCGCGATGCGGAACAGCGACGACCCCTGCGCGGCGGGGCGCTCCAATAGTTCGAAGGGCTTCTCCATGGGCGTCCACGCCTTGTAGGCCAGGGCCACGTCGTCCCAGACCTTGGCGGCGCTGTCGCCGAGTTTGGGATCGCTCTCCACGGCTTTGCGCAGTTTCTTTTCAAAGGCCGCCTTTCGCTCCATAAGGCGTTGGTCTTTCAAGCCGCTGAGCTTCCCTTCCAGGGACTTGAAGCTATTGGAAAAGCTGAACAGGGAGCGCTGCCCGGCGCGCCGGTTGTCTTCGTTGCGCGCTCCGTATCCGCTCAGCAAGGCGATACGCGTCTGGAGGCGCGCGAGTTGCAGAGGCAATTGCGCGTCGCGATAGAAGGCGAGCTGCGAACCGGTGGCCAGGCGCGAAGTGCTTGCCGGATTCCCGGCCACGAAGACCAACTCGGCATCCTTGACGCCCGCGGCGCTCCACGCCAGGTACTGCGGCGTGGCGGCCGGTTGGCCATTTTCGTAGGCGCGCAGGAACGCGATATCCAGGTCATAGCGGGGGTAGGTGAAGTTGTCGGGATCGCCGCCGAAGAAGGCGATGCCGAATTCCGGGGCGAATACCAGACGCAGGTCCGTGTAGCGGCGATATTGATAGAGGTCGTAGCGCTCGCCGGAGTAGAATTTGACGACGGCGCAATTGTCGGCGGTCTTGTCGATGCACTCCTTTTCGAGGCGGGCGATGGCCGCGCGGCGCTTCTGCAAAGCCTCGGCCGGCACGGTTTCGTCCTTGGCGGCCTCTTTTACCTGCTTCGTCACGTCTTCCAGCGCCACCAGGACATTGGCTTCCATGTCGGGGCATTGCAGTTCCTGCGACTGGCCGGTGGCCGAAAAGCCATCCTTCATGTAGTCGTACCGCCCGCTGCCGAGTTTGGATATACAATCGCTGGCCACATGATGGTTGGTGAATATCAGTCCATTGGGCGAGACGAACGAGCCCGAACCGCCGCCGATGCGTACGGAGGAGAGGCGCAGATGTTCCAGAAAGGCCGGAGTCACCTCGGCGCTGTATTTCTGCTTCACCTGATTCCCTGGAAACTGGTTGAAGAGCCACATGCCTTCGTCGGCCACAACGGGCAAAGCCAAGGCGAAAATAAATAGGATGCCGTGCAATTTCATATTTCGCACTAACGGACCAGTTTAGCCTGATTTAACCCGAGTGACGCGGACTGTCATGCGGTTGATGCATTTCAGTGATAATCTGTCCAATACCGACTATGCCAGTTCCTACAAGATTGCTTCTGCTCTGGTTTCTCGCGACCCTCTGCGGCTTTGCCCAGTTCGATTCCGCCACGGTGCTTGGCACTGTGCACGATCCCTCGGGCGCCGTCGTGGCCAACGCAAAGATTACCCTGCGTAATGTGAACACGGCCGTTACCGCGGTCACTAGCAGCAATAACGACGGCAACTTCGAGTTTCTGACGGTCAAGATCGGCGACTATACCGTTGGCGCCGCGGCGCCCGGCTTCTCGCCGGTAACCACCGAAAAATTCAACGTAGCGGTAAACGCGCGGCAGCGTGTGGACCTGACCCTGCAAGTGGGGGCAGCCACGGAATCGATCACAGTCTCCGGCGCCGCCGCCCTGGTGGAAGCCGATTCCAGCAGTAAGGGCCAGGTGGTGAACGCCGACCTGATTGTGAATATGCCGTTGAACGGACGCAACTATGCCGACCTTAGCCTGCTGGCGCCCGGGGTGCAGCGTTCGTTGCTCGGGTTGGACCCGAGCGCGCCGCGGGAAAGCTCTTTCAACGTAAACCGTCTGCCGAGTTCGCAGAACAATTTCATTCTGGACGGCGTGGACAACAACTCCTACGGCACCAGCAACCAGGGATTCTCCAACCAGGTGGTGCAGGTTTCGCCGGACGCGGTGCAGGAGTTCAAAGTACAGACGAACAACTACAGCGCGGAGTACGGACGCGCGGGCGGCGCGGTAATCAACGCCTCGCTGCGCGGCGGCACCAATCGACTGCACGGCTCGCTCTACGAATACTTGCGCAATACCAGCCTCAACGCGGTCGGGTTCATCAAGCCGGCAGGCAACGTGAAGCCGGTGCTGCAACAGAACCAATTCGGTCTTTCGCTGGGCGGCCCGATACGCCACGACAAGCTGTTCTTCTTTGGCGATTACGAAGGCTTCCGGCGCGTTTCCAACAGCCTGCAGTTCGCCACCATTCCGACGGTGGCGCAGCGGGAGGGTAACCTGGGCATTTCGGTGATGGACCCGACTACCGGCGTGGTCTATGCCAATGGCGTGATTCCGCAGAACCTGATTTCGGCTTTCGCCAGGAAGGTGATGGGCGACCTGCCGGTGCCGACCACCGGCGGATCCAACAATTTCCAATCGCTGCCCCGCCGCCAGGACTACAACGACAAGGCGGATTTCAAGATCGACGACACGCTCAATTCCAAGACCAGCTTGTTCGCGCGCGCCAGCCACCGCAAGGAGAACGATCTGGTCCCGGGCGTGATTCCCGGCGCCAGCGGCGGTTCGGCCAACGGGCACCTGCGCATCGTGAACCAGCAACTGACGCTGGGCGCCACTTACACGCCGGCGGTGTCGGACCTGGTGGAAGTACGCCTGGGCCTGTCCAAGACCAAGGCGGGCAAGACGCCGCTCGATTTCGGCGCTCCGGGAATGCTGGCGGCCTACGGCATCAGCGGCATCCCGGACGACCCCATCTATAGCGGCGGGATCAACACGCAGACCATCAGCGGGTATACCGGGTTGGGCAGACAGAACAGCAACCCGCAACACCAGGACCCCTTCGTGGTCAATCCGCGGGTGAACTTCTCGAAGATCTTCAGCCGGCACAGTCTGAAGGTGGGGTACGAGTTTCAGCGGGTGAATACCGAAATCGAGGACTTCCACCCGAAGTACGGAGAGGATACTTACGCCGGTTCGTTCAGCCGTCCCACGGGCGCTGCCTCCAACAACCTTTACAACGTGGCAGATTTCCTGTTTGGCGCGCGCTCGACGTACAGCATCAGCAATACGGCGCTGATGCAGTACCGCCAGCGCATGCACTTCGGTTACGTGCAGGACGATTGGAAGGTCAACTCCAAGCTGACGATCAACGCGGGCGTGCGCTACGATTACTCGACGCCGCAGTACGAAGACCAGAACCGCATCGTCAATTACGACCCCGCCACCAACAAGCTCTACCCGGGTAAGGCGGGCAGCACCTACGACCGCTCCACGATTCACCCGGACCGGAACAACTTCGCGCCGCGGCTGGGAATCGCCTACAGCATCGACAAGAAGACGGTGATTCGCTCGGCCTACGGTATTAGCTATATCCACTTCAACCGGATGGGCGGCGAGAATCTGCTGGCTTACAACGGCCCGAACATCGTGACCGTGACCATCGGACAGACGCCGGCGCAGGGCGTCTGCGCTGCCGGTCAGGATCCGACCACCTGTTTCCGCCTTACGCAGCAGGGCTACCCGGCGAATCTGGCGACACCGGCGAATTTCAACCCCAAGACGGGCCGTGTCACCTTTATCCCGGGCGATTACCGCACGCCTTACGTGCAGGGCTGGCACCTCACGGTGCAGCGCGAACTGGCCCACGGACTGCTGCTCGATGTGGCGTATGTCGGCACGCACGGCACCAAGCTGATGGTGTTGGGCGATTGGAACCAGGCGCGGCCGGCGCGAGTCGGCGAGAGCACTTCGGTGGACGCGCGGCGGCCCATTCCGAACTTCTCTTATATCGAGATTGCGTACAACGGCAATTCGTCGATGTACAACGCGCTACAGACCAAGATCGAGAAGCGCTATTCGAGCGGTCTGTATATACTGAACTCGTTTACGTGGTCGAAATCGATCGATTACGCTTCGGGCCATCTGGAAACTGCGAGCGGCGATAATTCGCGTTGGAACCTGATGAACATCCCGGGCGAACGCGCGGTCTCCGGCTACGACCGTAAGTTTAACGACACGCTGACCGTGACTTACAAGCTGCCGGCGGGGCACGGGTGGGGACGGTATCTCTACGGCGGTTGGAACACGAGCCTGATCAATTCCATGTTCAGCGGGCAGCCGGTGAACCTGACGTGGAGCCCGGCATCCACCGCGCAGATCAGCACCGTGCTGAACTATCGCCCGAACCAGAGCGGTGACGCCAACCTGGCCGGCGGCGACCCGAACAACTTCCTGGACAAGACCACGGTGACCCTACCCGATGCGCAGCATCCCTTCGGCACGGCGGGGCGGAATACGGCCAAGGCATCGCCGATGTATCAGACGGATGTGCGGCTCCAGAAGGATTTTCCGCTGAGTTGGGAGAAATCGAAGCTGTCTTTCCAGGCGGAGTGTTTCAACCTGTTGAACAAGACGAATTTCCGGGCGCCGAACGCGAACCGTTCCAACAGCAACTACGGTACGATCACGAGTACGTTCCCGGCGCGGATCATGCAGTTCGCGCTGCGCTTCTCGTTCTGAGAGGGTGGTGGCTGGGTCACAAGTGCCCATCGTTGGGACCACCTTATGCCACTCTGGGGTATGACCGCACTTGTGCTATCCGCCGGCGGACTTTGGGCGGCTTGGGAAGTCGGGGCCTGGCGCGTGTTGCGCGAGCGCCTGCGGCCGGATCTGATCGTGGGCGCCTCGGCGGGCGGGTGGAATGGGTGGGCCATCGCCGGAGGATGCGCGCCGGATGAACTGGCGCGACTATGGCTCGATCCCGCTACTGGCGGCGTGATGCGCTTCGGATTGCACGCCACGGGCTTCCTGCAGGGTGAGCCGCTGTACGCGAAGGCCCGCGAGTTATTCGCGCGGTTTCAGCCGCGCGTGCCGTTCGCGCTCACCACGGTGGAGCTTCCCTGGCTGAAGTACCACATCGTGCGGGACCGCGACATCACGTGGCGGCACTTGGCCGCCTGCTGCGCGATCCCGTTGGCGTTCCCGCCGGTGGAAATTGCGGGGCGGCGCTATGTGGATGGTGGACTGCGCGCGGGGCTGCCGCTCTGGGCGGCGGAGGAACTGGGCGCGACGCGCGCGATCGCGCTCAACGTGCTCAACACGCCGGGCTTCCGATTTCTGCATCGTGTGACGCGCGGCAAACGCCCTGGGGCGGCGATGGAGGTGGTCCGCCTCGAGCCCTCGCGGCGGTTAGGATCGCTGCGCGACGCAGTGCGCTGGAGCGCCGGCAACATCGAGCGTTGGATCGCCCAGGGCGAGCAAGATGCGAAATGCATCGCAAGTTCGATTACAATGTAAGGCTATGCCGAAATATCGAGTCTTCCGCATGAAGGATTCGCCGCGGCAACAGTTCCGTTGGGCGCCCCACGTTTCCGGACCTGCCAACGCCAAGCCGAAGGATTTCGAACCTTCGGGCGAAGTGGAAGCGCTTCACGAGTATGACGCTTGGCGCATTTTGCGCGAAGCCGGCGCGCCGCTGGCGGTGGGCGACCTGTTGGAATCCGGGGATGGCCAGTTGCGCATCTGCAAGTACGTGGGATTCGAACCGGCGCAGTGGGTGCTTCCCGAGCCCAAGTTACACATCCCAGTGGAGGCAGGCTCCGCTAGTTCATCCGCCAGCACCTAGGAGGCCCTAACGATGCGCGACATCCGTCTAGGCGACGATATCGACGATTTTTGCGTACGCTGCAAACGCGTGATGAACCACAATGTGGTTTCGGTGTTGAACGGCCAGGCGGCCAAGGTACGTTGCCGCACCTGCTACAGCGATCACGATTTCCGCAACGAACAGGCGCCGCCACCCAAGATGGATGCCCGTAAGGCGGCGCTGTTCAACGAAGTGCTGAAGAAGATGGCGCCGGGCGGTGTTCCGGCGGCAGTGGACGATGTGGAACTGGAGATCATCCCGGCACTGGAGAGTGAAATCGATGGAGAGGCCGGCGCGGAAGTGGAAGTGGACGCCGAACCCGCCGAACCCGTCGAGCCGGCGGAGCCGGAGCCCAAGCCGAAGAAAGGCCGCGGCCGTCCTAAAAAGTAGCTTACCGTCATGATCACGAGACGCATCTTGCTCGCCGGCTGTCCGGCCGCGCTCGCCGCTGCACGCGCGGTAGCGCCCCCTTCCCCCTACGGAGCCACCCCCAGCCAGCGGCAGCTCGCGTGGCATGAACTTGAATTTACCGCCTTCCTCCACTTCACGGTGAACACGTTCACCAATAAGGAATGGGGTTACGGCGACGAAGATCCCAACTTGTTCAACCCCGAAAAATTCGATGCCGACGCGATCGTGGGTGCGCTGGCGGATGCCGGTATGCGCGGCGTGATTCTCACCTGCAAGCATCACGATGGCTTCTGCCTGTGGCCCACCAGGACCACAGACCACTCGGTGTTACACAGCGTGTGGCGCGGCGGGAAGGGCGACGTGGTGCGCGATATCTCGCAAGCCGCGGCGCGCCGCAAAATGAAGTTCGGCGTCTATCTTTCGCCGTGGGACCGCAACAGCGCACATTACGGCACGCCCGAGTACCTCAAGATCTATCGCGCGCAGCTCAGCGAACTGCTCACCGGATACGGGCCCATCTTCGAGGTCTGGCACGATGGCGCTAACGGCGGCGACGGTTACTACGGCGGGGCGCGCGAGAAACGCACGATCGATAAGAACAGCTACTACGATTGGCCGCGCACCTGGGAAATGATCCGCGCCATGCAACCCGATGCGGTGGTGTTCAGCGACGTGGGTCCCGATGTACGCTGGGTGGGCAACGAACGCGGAATTGCGGGCGACCCGTGCTGGGCCACTTTCGACCCGGTGGGCGAGGATGGCTGAGCGGCGTCGCCGGGCAACGTGCGCACCAGGGAATCCAACAGCGGCCAGCGCCACGCAACCAAGTGGCTGCCCGCCGAATGCGACGTGTCGATTCGTCCGGGCTGGTTCTGGCATGAGGCGGAAAACGCGCGTGTGAAGACTCCGGCGCAGCTTACCAGCCTCTACTATCAATCGGTGGGCCGCGGCGCTACGCTGCTGCTCAACGTGCCGCCCAACCGCGATGGCCTGCTCTCGGCGGAGGATGTCGCGTCGCTCAAGGGTTTCGGCGCCTACCTGAGCGGCACCTTTACGCGGAATCTGGCGGCGCGCGCCCAAGCCGATGCCACCCACGTCCGTGGGAATGACAAGCAATTCGGCCCCGCGCACCTGCTCGACGGCCGTAGCGATACTTTTTGGGCGACGGACGACAAAGTGACCAACGCAGACGTGACCCTCGACCTGGGGCGTCCGGCGAAGGTTCAGGTGATTCGCTTGAAAGAAGCCATCCGGTTCGGCCAGCGAGTCGACGCGTTCACGTTGGAGCGCTGGCAATCCGGTTCCTGGGAGCCCCTGGTGTCGTCCACCGGCATCGGACCGCGGCGTTTGATTCACCTGGCCGCGCCGATTATCACCTCGCGCCTGCGGTTGCGCATCACGCAGGCATCGGCGAGTCCCGTGCTCAGCGAGTTCGCCGTGTTCTCGGAAGCCGCCCCGGGTTGATCGCCTTGCCGCTCGTTTTCCTCTACTGGTTCTTCGTGGGTCCCGCGCTGTTGCTGGCGGTGGTCTCGCTGCGCGGCGAGCGCAAGCGCGCCCATTACGTAGCGCGCCGGCTTGCCGGGCGGCTGGATGATCTGCCGCCCGCCACATTGATTGTGCCGGTGAAAGGTTACGACGAAGGCTTGCGCGAAAACCTGGCCGCGTTGGCCGCGCTGGATTATCCGGATTACGAGTTGATCGTCACGGCGCACTCGGCGGACGATATTCCGGCCGGCGTACTGCCCGGGCGCGTTAAGGTGGTGCTGGCGCACGGCAAGGATTCCGGCGTCCCGGAGAAGATTCAGAACCTGACGGCCGCCGTGCGCGCGGCGCGTAGACGTACCCAAGTGCTGGCGTTCGCCGATTCCGACGGCCGCGTGACCAGCGGCTGGCTGCGCGCCCTGGTGGCCCCGCTCGCCGAACCCGGCGTAGGCGCCTCCACCGGCTACCGATGGTTCCTGCCCGATCCGCCCGATTTCTGGTCGCTGATGCGCGGGGTTTGGGACGCGGTGGCGGCGGGAATGCTGGGCGCGGGCAATAACGCCTTCGCGTGGGGCGGCGCCATGGCGATCCGCAAGGAGCTGTTCTTCGAAGCGCGCGTTCCCGAGTTCTGGCGGGGCGCACTGACCGACGACTATTCGCTCAGCGAAGCCGTACATGCCGCCGGACTGAGTATCGCTTACGCCCCCGGCGCGCTCACGCCGTGCCGGGATCACACCACCGGCGCCTGTTTCTTTAGCTGGATCCGCCGCCAGATGGCGATTACACGGGTCCACGCGCCGCGGCTCTGGTGGCCCGCCCTGATCGCGCACATTTTCTATTGCGGAGGAATGGCGGCGTCGGTGATTGCGTCGATCAAGGGAAATCGTCTGGCGGAGTGGGCGCTGATCGCGCAGCTTTCGCCCGGCATGCTAAAGGGTCTGAATCGCGCGACGCTGGCCAAGGCATCGCTGCCAGAGTACGAGGCGTGGTTCAAGCGCCATGCCTGGGTGCACGCCA
>JAPKZC010000104.1:0-2383 GCA_026394025.1 Candidatus Solibacter sp. | reverse complement strand
GTGCACGCCATCTGGGTTCCGCTGGCCACGTGGGTGTGGCTGATCGGGTTGCTCTCGTCGGCTTTCGCGCGGAACATCGAATGGCGCGGGCGGCGGTATGCGCTGAAACGCGGGGCGCGGGACTGAGATGGAGAGTTGTCCAAACTGCGCGCGGATGCACAGGGCGGAGCCATATGGCACAGTATCGGAAGGGAGCTTCACATGATCATACGGAAAGTGGGCGCGCTCGCGCTCTTGCTGGCTGGCGCAGCGGCGGCGGCGACTTGCGGGGGCCACGGCACACGGAAGAGCCTGATCGTTTCGACCAAGTGGCTGGCCGATCACATGAAGGACGCCAAGTTGGTGGTGCTGGCGATGGGGGAGAAGGCCGACTACGACACGGAGCATATCGCGGGCTCGCGGTTTATCGAATACCCTTCCGTGGGGGTGAAGGGAGCGAGTGGACTCACCCTCGAACTGCCGCCGATGGACAAGCTGGTCGAGGTGTTTTCGAAGCTCGGAGTGAGTAACGATTCGCGCGTGGTGGTCTACCGGTTGAAGGACACGCTGACGGCGGCGGCGCGCATCATTATGACGCTGGACGCGATGGGTCTCGGCAAGAATGCGGCCCTGCTGGACGGCAATCTGGCGACGTGGAAGGAAGAAGGGCGGGCGACCTCCAAGGACGCGCCCGTGGTCAAGCCGGGGAAGCTGACGCCGTGCCCGCAGAGCGACGTGATCACCGATCTGAACTTCGTGAAGGCCAACTTGCATCAGCCCGGCGTACGCATTCTGGACGCACGCGACCCCAAGATCTATAGCGGCGAGACGGCCCGCGCCGGGATGCCGGCGGGCCACATACAGGGCGCCGGTAACGTGTATTGGGATTTGCTGGTTGATGCCAAAACCGGCAAGCTGAAGCCGGTGGCGGAAATGCAGGCGAAGTTCCGCGCCGCCGGAGTGAAGCCGGGAGATCGGGTAGTGACCTACTGCTTCATCGGACAGCAGGCCAGCGCGCTGTACCTGTTTTCGCGATACTTGGGTTACGACACGCGGCTCTACGACGGTTCTTGGGATGAGTGGAGTAAGCATCCGGAACTGCCCACGGAGCCTGCGGCGAGCGCCGCCGAGAAGAAGTAGCGGCGCCGGAGGCCCGGTTTCTGGATTCCTTTTGAGCATCCAGAACCCAGCCAGATGCAAAAGGCGGCGCTGGCCTGCCACAAATGGCTATCCTAGTGGTATGAGGATAGTAGCGTTGGCGGTGCTGGCGGCGGCTGCGCTCGGGGCGCAAGAGGTTTCGCCCTGCAACAACACGCCCGCCTATTCCACCTGCGAACTGGTCTTCGAGTTGAGCGAACCGGCCGCGGCGAAGCATCCCGATCCTTATAAGACGGTCGATCTTAAGGCGGAATTCCGCTCCCCGCGGCACCGCACGCTGGCCATGCCGGCGTACTGGGACGGCGGGCGGCGGATGGTGGTGCGTTTCGCGCCCACCGAGGCGGGCGACTGGGATTACCGCGTCACCAGCAACACGCCGGAGTTCGACGGGAAGGCCGGCAAGTTCACGGCGGCGGCATCGCCATCTAAAGGGTTCATTCATCCGGAGAACGTGCACCACTGGGTCCACACGGAGCGCGATGCGGGCGGACTCTATCAGGCGCACCTGTGGATGGGCGCTACCGAGATGCGCTTTGCCACGGAGGACGACGCCAGCTTTCGCGCGGTGGCTGACGCGCGCGCTTTGCAAAAGTTCAACCACCTGCGCGGATTCATCGGCGGCGAGGGCGTCGATAGCGTATTCCAGGGTCCGGACGCGCCGAATCTGGAGCAGTTGCGGCGCTTGGATGAACGCATACGCTACCTCAATACCAAGGGCATCACGGCCGACTTGATTCTTGCGGCGGACGGCGCGGCACTGGCCAAGGCCTTCCCTTCGTGGGAGCAGCGGCGCCGCTTCCTGCGCTACCTGGTGGGCCGCTACGCCGCCATGCACATCACCTGGCAGGGCGTGCAGTACTTCGAAGATTCGGTGGACACGCGCGCGCTGCTGAAAGAGACCGGCAAGGTGCTGAAGGAACTGGATGGCTATCAGCATCCGCGCACATCGGGGGCGCGCGTGACTTCGGCGCCGCTGCTGGACGATGGCTGGATGGATTTCGCCACCTACGGAAACACCGACGAACAGATTGGCGCCATCGAACACCAACTCTACGGCGTGCCGTTCGTCAATCTGGACAGCGGGCGCGAGGATAGCGGGGCGGGGAAGAGCGCTCCCGGAGATGTGGACACCGCGGCCTTCCGCAAGCGGCTGTGGAACGCCACCATGAACGGGCAATCGGTGACCTACGCCAACACCGGCAGCGGTGCGCAGTACGCCAACTCGCCCGGGGCAAAGCAGATGGCG
>JAPKZC010000668.1:1898-2409 GCA_026394025.1 Candidatus Solibacter sp. | reverse complement strand
GGCGGACCTCCTGCGTATTGGCGTCGTATCGGGTGCGTACTCCCAGGACGCGGGCGGCACCCAGGGAATTGTGGTTCTCGAAGTCGGCGATGACGCCCACTCCGGCACTGGTGTTGTAGAGGCCGCCATATTGAACCCGGAAGGGTTTCGACTCCCGCAACTTGACCAGCAGGTCCGTGCCGATTTTGCCGGTGAAGTTATTGCTCCCGGATGGCCGGCTTTCCACGTCGACCGAGGCAAACGCACCGGTCCGCGACAGATTCTGAATGGACTCGCTTACCTTCGCGGCATCTTCCGGCCGGCCTTCGGACACGGTCAACTGGCTGCGCACGAACTTTTCGCTGGTCTGGCTGTTGCCCTCGATCTCCACGGTCTGGACTACCCGCTGATCCTTCTCCTGAAAGGTGAAGGCCACATCCAGTACGCCCTTGACCGAGTCCTGCTTCAACTCATAATCCACCAGCACATCGCGATAGCCTTGCGACTCGTATTTAACGCCGCAATACCGTGA
>JAPKZC010000668.1:0-1872 GCA_026394025.1 Candidatus Solibacter sp. | reverse complement strand
CGGCGCACAGGGCACTCGCGGTCAGCCCATGGTTGCCGGTGAAACGGACTTCGCCCACACGGAAAGCCGGCCCTTCGGTCACGCGCATCACGATTTGACCCGTTCCCGCCTTTTCATCGATCCTTTGGAGCGGCGCCTCCACCTCGGCCGCGAGGTATCCCAGGCGGCGGTAGTATTGGACAGCCGCCTCGGTCAATCGCCGCGGCTCGGCATAGACTGCTTCCTCCAACTTCGCTTTGCGCACCAGCGCGAGAAGATCCTCACGATGCTCGCGCGACGCGCCTTCGATCTCCAGATGCACATCCGAATACCGCTTGCCCCGCTGTACGTCGAAGAGCACCTGCTTCCTGCCGGCGGCGTCCGATTGGACATTGCACTCCGCCTTGGCCAGCAGAAAACCTTGCCGCCCGTAATGTCCGGTGACAATCTGTTGCGCCGCCGCGATTCGCTGTTTGTCCGTCTGGCCGCTCTGCCATGCCTGGCGGATCCGGTTTCGCACGCTGCGCGGAAGCGAATCCCCAGTGAACCCGACCGTCTCCAAAGGGCCGAGGCGAACCTCCGCCGTGAGCCAGACTCCACCATCACGCTCTTCGCGATTCACATGCACCCGCGCTCCCAGGTACCCCTTTTTCTGGAAGAAGTCCAGCAGGCGGTCTGTCCCTTTGCGGACAGCAAGAGGCCGGTACGTCTGCCTGGCCTTCACCTGAAACCTGCGGGCCAACTCCTGCTCCGGAAACGGAGATCCACCCTGGAAACTCACTTCGCGAATCGTACGCTTGGGCGTCGTGAAGGCCTGCTCCGTCGTGGCGGGAGGTCCGGTCCTGCCGAAGCGGACTTCGTGCCGCACTTCGGCCCGATAGCTGTTATCGCTCTCTTTCACCGCGCGCGTCTGGAAGCGGCGCGTGTACCGACACCTGGCTGACGCCGAGTTTGCGGCCGATCGAACCACCCAGACTTGCGTTCAGCGCCCCTGATAGCAGCGAGTACGCTTCCAGCCTACGCAAATCGACGCCGTGATTCTCCGCTACAGTCCTGCCGGTCAGCAATACCGAGATAATGTCGTTCTTCGATAGGGGTGGATCCGACGTGAATGTCGTCGTCAGATTCTTCGCGCTGCCGGAGAGATGCAGGCGGATATCGAAATTGCTCGCCCGGGTGGTCGCCACCAGGCTGATCTGCGGGTCCGCCTGGTTGGTCGCGTCGAGCCGGACACTGCCGCGCTCCACGTCATATCTCCGATCGCCAAAGTAGATGCGGCCGCCCTCTTCCACCCGGATCTCACCGCCCACATTGGGATTGTCCACGGTGCCGCGCACACGCAGGTTCCCGCCAACCGCGAGTTTGCCGATGTTGTTGTCCATCTCGACGGGCTCCGCCGTGACAATGGCGATATCGAGCGCGATCGGCTCCGTGTTGTGGGCCGCCCCTACGGGCATCGCCGCGCCTACCGCTCCTCCTGTTCGCGCCAGATCGAGGGTGTCGCGGAAGACCCCGTCCCGCACTGCGACCTGTCCGCTCAGAACCAGTCCACGCTCGCCGGAGCGCAGCGCCAGGTTCAAGTTGCTGCTGGTGCGGAGCCCCGTTGGGTAGTCCAGAAAGACGTTCTCACCCTGCCCGGTGATCGCGACATCCGCCAGTTTTCCATCGCGCAACCGTGCCTGACCGGCACCGCTGAATTTGCCGCCGTTGAGTCTTCCGCTGAGGGCGCTCAGAACAAAGCGGTCGCCCACAAGATCGACACGTCCAGTGACTTCCTCGGCGCGAATCGGAACGTCTCGCGCGGAGACACTTACGCCGTCCAACTCCACGGAACCGGAGCCCACGGGACTCCGCGGGCTTCCCTGTAGGCGAAAATCCAGGGTGATGCGCCCT
>JAPKZC010000316.1:7627-16568 GCA_026394025.1 Candidatus Solibacter sp. | reverse complement strand
GGCCGCAGCGAATTGAACTCACCCAGCCAATCCGGCGGGTCCCGCAGAGTAGTGAACTGGCCCCGCGGGTCCATCCAGAACTGCCGCGCTTCCGGCGTCCCGGCGAACAGCGAGGATTGCGCACCGTCCATGCCGATCACGAAAGTACGCGTGCGCGGATCGGCTGCCACCTGCGCGGTCAGCGTGGTGGCCAACAGCCCCTCCTGGGAGGCAGGTACAGCGTTGTGGGCCGCCCGGTCATACCACGAGTCCGCCACGATCCCGTGCTGCGCCGGCCAGGCCCCTGTGGCCAACGTGGAGAGTGTAGAGGCGGAGAAACTGCTCGCCAGGTGGCGGCAATCGGGGAAATGTGCTCCTTTTGACAAGATGCGGCGCAGTCCGCCGGACCCAAATTGACCGGCCGCAGCGTCCCAGTAGTCCTGCCTCATTTGTTCTAAAACTATCAGTACCAACAACTTGGGTCTTGGCGTGAGGCCGGTTGCCAACCGCGCGGAGGCGCTGCCGAGCAGACTCAAGTTGAAGTGGCGACGGCAAATACGCATAAAAAAAGAGTCTAGCAGAGGATGTACGGATGTTATATTGTTACCGTAAATACAGCCAGTTCAATTCTAGCTGGGCGTTAGTACTAGTCATGGGTCAATGCCTGGCGAGGCAGGGAGATGAAAGAGGAAAAAAGCGTTCTTGGTCTGTCCACGATTCGCCGCAATCGTGGCATCTCGCTCGAGCAAATCGCCGATTCTACCAAGATCAGCATACGCTCCCTGGAAGCCATTGAACAGGGCGATTTCCGCAAATTGCCCGGTGGCATTTACAACACCAGCTATATCCGTCAGTACGCCCGTGCGATTGAGTACGATGAATGCACGCTGCTCGCCTTCTACGCGGGCGAAATGGCTCGCTCCGAAGGCACGGCACGCAACGACGCAAACGGCAGCGGCGCGTACGGCGGATTGCGTCCCGCCTCCAGCATCATGGGCTAACGCCAGTAGCAGGAATTACACGGGAATCCCGAAAAGAATCCACGCGCCTTCAATTGCCTACCTCTTGAACGTCCATCGCAGCTTGACCGCCAGAACGTCCTTGTCCGGTATGACATTCAGATCGCTCCGGCTGAGCAGCAGCCTCTGCCAGCCGCGATTCCACACAATGAAGAGGTCGTTGCCCGGCTTGAGCGTCCAGCGCAGGCGCATGTTGTTGCCGACATTGTGCGACTCGGTATCGTACTGTAGAAAGTTGCTCCACACCAGGTTGGGGTTGAAAGCATGCACCAGGTTGAACTGCATCAGCCGCTGCACGAAGGTGCCTTCCTTCAGGGTGCCGAAGTTCTGTTCACTGGCCAGCCCTGCCTGCCAGCGGCCCTTGCGATCGGTGAAGCGGAGGGCGTTTTCTTGCTGAAGCAACCGCCCGTTGTAGAAGCTCCCGAACCAGGTTGTGGTCTCGAACTGCCACCAGCGGTGGCTGCTGGTTTCGAACTCCCCGCGGAACCGCGTGAAGTTGTAGCCGCCCACCGGCAAGGTCACACCCTCGGATATTTCAAACGGCTCCGGCAGAAACTCATACGACGGTGCCCAGTTGAATTCGAACCGGTCGCCGGATTCCAGTTGGACATTGACCGGCGCCCAGAAGAAACGCCAGGATTCCGTGACTCCAGTAGTTCGTCACCCGGTAGTAGCGGTGCTCCATGAACTCCTGCCGCACCCAACGGAGAGGCCCACTCTTGCTGGGCCGCGGCTTGAACTCACACGACGCGTCAAAGCGGCGAGTGCCGGGCCTGGGCAGGAAGCCGAGACCAGCGTCGAGAGATTCGCCGAACTGGTTCAGCGAGACGAAGCAGTCCCAGAGATCGTTGGGATAGTCGATCTTGAATCCGCCAACCAGGAAGTTCTTGTTCCCCAGGAACTCCGATGTGCGCCACACACCATCGAACCCAGCCAGCGTGTTGCGGTGAACCCCGTCCGGATTTCCGTTGGTCACCAGCGTGCCGATCCGCAGCTTCGGAGTGAAGTCATAGGATATCCGGCCGGCAAAAAGGTTGGTCCCCGGCACCACGGTCCCGACGGAGGTGACGTACTTGTCCCGGGTCTGCACGTCCAGCAGACCAACGTTCCACTTGCCCATGCGGCCGTTCAGCTTCACGCCGGCGTTGATCGGGATCTGCTCACCCGCATACAGGCCGACTTTGCGGCTAAAGAACGGGATGAACTGCCCGTCCAGGCCGAGGCCGAACTGGAACTGGTTGGCGCCTTCGAGAAAGAACGAACGCTTCTCCGGAAAGAAGAGTGGGAAGCGCGTGACATTGAGCTGGCGGGAGTCCACTTCCGTTTCCGCGAAATCCGTATTGAACGTGAAGACCGACGCGAGTTGCGGCGCGATCCGCCATGTGATGTCGGCGCCGGGCTGCCCTTGCCACACCCGGCTGCCCCGGCGGAAATCCGTCTGCACCCGCCCCACGGCGAAGGGACTCACTTCGATGCCGCGCCCCTGCTCCAATCGCTCGACGCCGCTGAGTGAACCGGCACGGCTGAGATCGTACAAAGCGGAATCGAGCGTGGGCGACGTCCAGCGTAGAACGGCGCGGTCGCGCGCGATGTTGCGCTCGAAGTTCACGCCCCACTCGGCCAGGCCTTTCGTGAAGCTCATGGTGTTTGCCGGGATGGCGATCTCCGCCGACCAGCCGTCCGCAGTTCGGGCAACTCGTGCGTCCCAGATGCCGTCCCAGTCGAGTCTTGGCTTTTCGGAACCCGCGATGAAACCGTCCACCCGGGCCCCGGCGGCGTTGACACGGAAGAAGTAGCCCGTGCGGCGATCGCCGTGGGTGTCCAAAACGACGGCCACAGAGTCGTCGCCTTCCACGTTGCCATCCCGCTGCATGGTGTGGACCGCGATCGCCTTTGCGTCCGGATCGGTGCACTCAAATCCGAAGTAGAGCTTGTTGTCCAGTACCTGCACACGGACCCTGGTCCGATACAGGCTTGGCGCTCCCGGCGCTGGCGACTGCTGCACCAGATCGACCGTCAACTTCGCCTCTCGCCAAGCCGGCTCGTCCAGCTTGCCGTCGAGTTGAATGGAATTGGAGGCTCCCCCGTTCTGGGCCTGCAGCCAGGCGGCAAAGCACAAAGCGAGCGCGCAGACTCGAGTCAATCGCAGCATAGGTCCGGTGGGTTACTTGCCTTCGTTCTGGAAATCGCCGGGTGCTCCATACGTGCGGGTCATGGCAACACTCCAACCGGTAGGCTCCGCTCCCGGCGCTGCATTGCCAGAGCCGATTGTTTCCGCGAAACAGACGCAGGCCGCGCACAGCGCGCCGATTAGAACAACCGCCGATCCCATCCGTTGCCTCCTTACCTGCGTCCAGGGCGTCGGCTGGAGTACCGGTGGCAGCCAGGAATGGCTGCCCCGCGGAGTGGGGACTACACCTGTTTCGCCGCCAGGCGCGTGGCAAACTTCGCGATATTGATGATGGCGCGCACGTGAGTGCCCTCGCCAATCTTCTCTTTCTCGTCCCGCGCTTCCACGCGGAACTCCACCCGCCGGCCATCCACCCGAATCACCTCCGCCGTAAACGTCACGGACATCCCGATGGGCGCCGCGGCCAGGTGCGCCACGTTGACGTGCGTGCCCAAGGTATCGTAGCCGGCCTCCAGCAACGGGAGTACCGCGTCGCGGCACGTGCGCTCCATATATCCGATCATGTGGGGAGTGGAGAGCACTCGCGCGCCCTCCGTCCCCAGGAAGCTGATGGCCACCTCGGTGGTCACCAGCAGTTGGAACTCGCCTTTGGTGCCGATCGGAATGTTGGCCATACGGACTACGCGGCCGCCAGAGCGGCCAGCACGCCGCGCTCGAAACTCAGCGAGCGCTGCATGCCCATCATGGGGTCCTTGGCGTTGATCTCGTATTCCAGGTTGACGCAGCCCGTGTATCCCATCTTCTTCAGCTGCTTGAAGATGGCCGGGAAGGAAAAGGCACCGTCGCCGATATCGCACTGGCTGTCCTTGTTTTTCAGGTCGCGCAGGTCCTTGACGTGTACGTCGAACAGGCGGTCGGCAGCCTCGGCAATGGTCTTCGTCACATCGATGCCGGTGCGCGCGGAGTGGCCGATATCCATGCACAGGCCGCAGCGTTTGTCCAGCTTGCGGACCACCTCGAGCACGGATTGCGGCGTGGGAAAATGCTTGTCCTCGGGGCCGTGGTTGTGAATCGCGATGCGGATGTTGTATTCCTTGACCAGCGTCTCCACCGCTTTGATGTTCTCATGCGTCGGCGCGCAGACCATCATCGGCAGGCCGGCCGCCCTGGCGTAGTCGAACTGCTTGCGAAGATCGTCTACCGTGACGCCCTTCGTCATATCCACGTTGCCGCCACTGGTGACCACCAATCCGGCAGCGTCGAACTCGGCCCGGCCGGCCTTGGTTTCCTCCGGCGGCGCGCCGATCTTCAAGTGAATGTCCTTGATGCTGACATACTTCACCTGCAACTTCTTGAGCATTTCGATGGCGGTGGGCCGGTCGAAGCTACGCAGGGAATAGGTGGCGACGCCCAGCTTAATTCCCCAAGGCTCGGGCTCCACCACGGCAAAGGCCGGTGTGGCGCCAATCGCGCTGAAACCCGCCATCCCGGCGGCGGCGCCCAGAAAACTGCGGCGTGACGTATCGATCTTCATGGATCCGTTTCTCCTGTTGTCAAAAGTCAATTCTACTCCGGGGCAAACCGTTTTGTACGGCCGGTGCGGCGCAGCGCGACAGCCCACGCCGCGGCGGGGACCAGCATGACCAGACCGATGGCAGCCGCGAAGGCGCGCGGCGGGACGCCGAAATCGATGACGACGGCGGCCACGTAGCTGCTCGCGGACATAACCAGCATGCAGATGCCGACATCGGCGCTGAAGACGCGGCCGCGGAAGCGGTCTTCGGTTTAGATCTGGAGCAGCGTGCTGGAGAAAACCCAGTTGGTCGAACTGCCGGCGTGCGCGGCCACTACGGCGCAGATGGCGATAGCAAGCGAAGTGGAGGCGCCGAGGCACACGTAGCCGGCCGCGGCGATCACGAAACCGATCAAGATCCCGATGCGCAGGCGGGAGTGGCTTTCGCCCGCCCAGCGGCTGCCGATCAGGGGACCGAGGAGCGAGCCGGCGCCGCGGGCACCCATCAACATGCTCATGCCCAGGAGCGCGGCGCGGCTGTGGTCCAGGCCGGCGAGTTTCACCGGAAATATGCGCTCTCCGAGGATGGGGAGCAGCACATTGTTGGCGCCGAGCAGACCAATTCCGCCTTTCACGAAGACGGTGGCGAAGATGCGGGGATCACGGCGGATGTAGCGCATGCCTTCGAGGATGGGCGTGAACTCCACCAGTTCGCGGGCACGCAGGGGTGGGCGTCCGGCGACGTGAGGTTCGGCGAAATCCATGCGCCTGATCAGCCACGCGGAGAGCAGAAAGGAGCAGGCGTTGAGCACGAAGACCGCGTTGCGTCCCAGCCAGACCGCGGCGATTCCTCCCAGCGATGCTCCGGCGGCGAGGCA
Organism: Candidatus Solibacter sp.; assembly: GCA_026394025.1. Taxonomy (GTDB): domain Bacteria; phylum Acidobacteriota; class Terriglobia; order Bryobacterales; family Bryobacteraceae; genus Solibacter. The sequence goes on along the minus strand of JAPKZC010000316.1, from coordinate 11,048 downwards.
GAACGACCACGTGATGGAGGCCAGCGCGTTGGCCGCGAGCACCTGATTCTCGGGGACGATGTTGGGGATGACCGAACTATGCGCGGGCTCGAAGAACGCGGCGCCGACGGTCTCGACGAGAAGCAGCGGGTAAACCAACCAAACCATCGAGGGAGTGCGCACCAACAGCATGCCGAGGACGATGAAGCAGCGCACCAGATCGGCACCGATCATGATGCGCTTGCGGCTGATGCGGTCATTGAGCACCCCGGCGGTGGGGGCGGCGAACGTGCTGGGGAGCACTTGCAGGACGACTGCGAGACCCACGGCCTGGGCCTTGCTGCCAGTTAGATCGAGCAGCAGATTGTAGACGGCGAGCGTATAGAACCAGTCGCCAAGTTCACTGACGATCTGTGCCAGCCAGAGGAGGCGATAGTTGCGGTTGCGGCGGAGCAGGGCGAGGTAGCTTGCGAGCATCGGCCCTACGTGTAGAGGCCCATTCGCCGTTTGACGGTGCCGACCGTACTGTTGGCGATGGGGGACACGCGCTCCGCGCCATCGCGAAGGATGGCGGCGAGACAGGCCGGGTCGGCGGTGATTTCGCGATAGCGCTGCTGGAAGGGCTCCAGGTGGGCCACCACCATCTCGGCGACTTGCTTCTTGAGATCGCCGTAGCGCATGCCGGTGAACCTGGTCTTCATTGTGTCATCGGGTTCGCCGGAGAACGCCTGGTAGATGGAGAGGAGATTGAGCACGCCGGGGCCGGCTGTATCGAAATCGACTTCGGGGTTGGAATCCGTGGTGGCGCGCATGATGGTCTTGCGGATCTTATCGGGGGCGTCGAGCAGGGCCACGGCGTGATTCATGCCGGTGGCGGATTTACTCATCTTCTGCGTCGGGTCGTCGAGGCCCATGACGCGCGCGCCGACGGTGGGGAGGCTGGTGTCGGGGACGACGAAGGTGTCACCGTAGAGCGAATTGAAGCGCTGCGCGACATCGCGGGTGAGTTCCAGATGCTGGGCCTGGTCTTCGCCCACGGGCACGATACCCGCCTGGTAGAGCAGGATATCGGCGGCCATGAGAACGGGGTATTCGGCGGCCATGAGGACAGGGTATTGCAGCAGGCCGTCGCCGACGGATTCCTGCTTGGCGCTCTTGACCTTGTACTGCGTCATGCGCTCCAGCCAGCCGATAGGGGTGACACAGGTCAGCATCCAGGCGAGTTCGGCATGGGCGGGCACGGCGGACTGCACCATGATGGCGCAATCCTTCGGGTCGATGCCGGCGGCCAGATAAAGGGCGGCCGTCTCGTTGATTTTGGCGCGTAGTTCCGCCGGGTTCTGATAGACTGTGACGGCGTGCAGATCCACGATGCAGAAAATACACTCGTAATCGTGCTGGATGCGGACCCAGTTCTTCAGCGCGCCGAGGTAATTTCCGATGTGAAGATTACCGGTGGGCTGCATTCCGGAGAAGACTCGTGTTCTCATGGTAGGTGAGCGGCAATTAAGGGAGTAACTCCTATCCTAAGCAATTTTGAAGTCACGGTGGAAAAGCTGGTGTACGGCGGCGACGGGCTGGCGCGCCTCGATGGGCGCGTCGTGTTCACGCCCTTCGTGCTGCCGGGGGAGCGAATCCTCGCGCGCGCGGAGCAGGAGAAGCCCGGGTTGGTGCGAGCGCGCATGCTCGAAGGGCTGTAGGCCGCCCCGGATCGCGTGGCGGCGCCGTGCCCGGTATACGGGCGCTGCGGCGGCTGCCACTATCAGCACGCCCCATATGAATACCAACTGGGCGTCAAGCGGGCGATCCTGGTGGAAGCTCTGCAACGGCTGGGGAAGATCGAGCCGCCGGCGGAGATCGCGGTCGTGGCGGCAGAGCCGTTCGGCTATCGCAATCGCGTGCAACTGCACGTCGAGGAAAAACACCTGGGGTATCGCGAAGCGCGATCGCACAAGCTGTGCGCGGTGAACGAGTGTCCGGTGGGGTCGCCCAAGATCAACCAGGCTGTGGCGGCGCTGGCCGCGATGCAGCGCGACTGGCGGTGGCCGCGGTTCATCAAGTCGCTCGAAGTGTTCACCGACGAAAACGAAGTCCAGATTAACGTGCTCGAAACCGATCGTCCCGTGGCGCGGCGTTTTTTCGACTGGTGCGCGAAAGAGATTCCGGGACTGGTGGAAGGCGCATTGGATTATCAGGGCAAGTTCCGTGTGAGCAGCAATTCCTTTTTCCAGGTCAACCGGTTGCTGATCGACCGGCTGGTGGAAGCGGCGATCGAAGGCGCGGAAGGCGAGACGGCGCTCGACCTGTACGCCGGCGTGGGCCTGCTCTCACTGCCGCTGGCGCGGCGCTTTCGCGAGGTGACGGCTGTGGAATCGGGTGCGGGCGCGGTGCGCGATCTGCAATTCAATACGGAGCGCGCGGGCCTCGGGAATCTTCAAGCGATGGCGCAAACGGCCGAGGAGCGTCTGGCGCAGTTGGAGAAGGCACCGGATTTCGTGGTGCTGGATCCGCCGCGCACTGGGCTGGGCAAAGCGGTGGTGGCGCGTTTGACGGAATTGCGGCCGCGGCAGATCACGATTGTGGCGTGCGATCCGGCGACACTGGCACGCGATCTGGCAGGTTTGGTAGCGGCCGGCTATCGCGTAGAGGGAATGACGCTGATGGACCTGTTCCCACAGACCTACCATCTGGAGACGGTAGTGCGTCTGGTTATGTAGGACAGGCCTCCCGGCCTGTCCCTAGACAACGCCGAACGCACTTGACCACCGCCAATTTTCCACTCTCTCCACCAATCCCGCCGTCACCGGATTCTCCTCAATATTACCGAACGATCTTTTCCAACTCAACCGGCCCCCGCACCCAATGATCATAGGATTCGTCCTGCCAGAACGGCTGCCCCATGCGCCCCAGAATGGCATTGGCCTGGCGGGCCGAAAAGTTCTTGATCGATTTCGTGATCTTCGATAATTGCGCCTCTGGATAGATGAGAATGTGAACGTGGTTCGCCATCAGGACCCAGGCACGAAGTGCGTATAGGCGAAGTTGTTTCTCCCCGTAGTGGAGGGTATCGACAACACACCGCGCTACACGTTCATCGAGGAGCCATCGGGGACCGCTGGCGGCTCTATCCAATTCCCGATCCACTGCCACGAATGCTCGTCCCGCCTGCCGGTGCTGGGTGGTCAGAGGAGTCTTGGGCAACGATCCGTGCAAACGCCACGTGATAAATAAGGCGGCACCCTCGGGCTGCCAGTGCGGCAAGTGGCGCTCGTGGTAGGACACGAGGCTGTTGTACCACATGGACAGGCCAGGAGGCCTGTCCTACTTCACCACGATGTTGACCAGCTTGTCGGGCACGGTGATCACTTTGACCACCTGCTTGCCTTCGATAAATGGCCTCACTTTTTCGTCGGCCAGCGCGCGCCCTTCCAGTACCTCTTTG